>JAYWIB010000484.1:0-8554 GCA_043789265.1 Chitinophagaceae bacterium | reverse complement strand
AGGAAGTGGTGGGAAAAAAACCTGTGGAAATGTTATACGGACCGCTTACTGATAAAGAAGTGGTGGCAAGAATCAATAACCGGCTTCCACCAAGCGGCGAACTGGTGGAAGAAATTTTAAATTACCGCAAAGACGGCACCACCTACTGGAGCAGGATAAGCGTGAAAGCCATTTACAACGATTCAGGCGAATTGACGAATCACATTGCTGCTATAGAAAGCGACATTACCAAGCTCAAAGAGAAAGAACTTGCCATAGAATCTTTGTACAAAAAAGTAGCTGATTATAGATTTGCCCTTGATCAGTCTGCCATTGTAAGCATCTTTAATAAGCAGGGAAAAATTGTACATGTAAACAAAAAGTTTTGCGAAATAAACAGCCGCAGGGAAAGTGATTTTGTAGGAAGGGATTACCGGTTTATAAGCATCAGCATGCGTGATAAAGCCAGGCTGAAACAAATATGGGAGTGCCTGGATAAGGGGATGGTATGGAAAGGAGAACTGATAAACCGCAATGCCGGTGGTAAAACTTACTGGGCCGATACTTCCATAGTGCCGCTGTTTGATAAAGAAAATAAAGTGCATCATTTTTTAGCCATTCAAAATGATATTACAGAAAGAAAAGAACTGGAGAACGAAATTATAGCGAGTAAAAACAAACTGGAGCAGGCCATGCAGATAGCCCGATTTGGTACCTGGGAACTGGAAATGGCCGGCAAAAAATTATACCTCTCCAAAGAACTCAGGCACATCTGCAATTTTGACAACAATGAAGAAATTCTGTTAGAAAGATTTTTTACGCACATACATCCTGATGATGTGGAGCGAATAAAAAGTATTATGCTTTTTGAAAACGTGCCTGTACAAAAGACTGAATCAGAATTCAGGTTTGTAATTGACGGCCAGCTCCGGTACATTGCTTCTAACGTGGCGCCACGAATGAATGAGCATGGTGAACTTGCCGGCTCATTCGGTACCATCAAAGACATTACACAGCGCAAGCTGGTGGAGCTTGCTTTAAAGAAAAGTGAAGCAGAAAAGGCAGTGGTGCTGAACAATACACAAACCATCATTTGCCTGCATGATATGAATGGGGTGATACTGGATGTAAATGTAGCTGCTGAAAAAATGAGCGGCTACCGCAAAAAGGAAATTATTGGCCTTAATTTAAAACTGCTGATGGCACCGGAGTTGAGGGATAAGTTTGGAGACTACATTGCAGAAATAGCAGAAAATAGATCTGCCGCCGGCTCGTTCCAGATAATTACAAAGGCAGGTAAAAAAAGAGCCTGGCTGTATCAGAATACTGTGTATAACAACAATGAAGGTGGGTCTTATGTAATAGCCAGCGCTGTTGATATAACAGAATCTGTAAAAGCGCAAAATGAAATTGAAAGACAGCAGCAGTTTATCCGCCAGATTATTGATAACAGTCCCAATGTAATATTTGTACTCAATGAAAATCACCAGGTGGTGCTGGCAAATAAAACCTTCAGCCAGTATTATAACTACAACGAAAATGAAACAGTGTTTGCACAGGCTATTTCCAAAGGAAGCGAAGACATTTTTTTAGGCGATGTGGAATCGCTGATGGATATGGAAGATGGCGAAAAAATAAGGCTGGAAGGGTCTATTGAAAACCCTGCAGATAATAACAATGTAAACTGGTTCAATATTATCAAAACCTGTTTTATGGAAAAAACAGGTAAAAAATATATACTCGGTTTTGGCATGGATATCACCGGCAGGTACCAGGTGGAATCTGACCTGATAGCGGCCAACGAAATGGTGGAACGTTCTTTAAAAGTAAAAGATCAGTTTATCTCCAACATGAGCCACGAGATACGTACACCGCTGAATGCAGTGATAGGCTTTACGGATTTGCTTGCAGATACTTCTTTAAATAAAGATCAGCTGGATTATGTGCAGATAGTAAAAACTGCATCACAAAATTTATTGTCTTTAATTAACAACATTCTTGATTTGTCTAAGATAGAATCCGGTAATTTATCACTGGAAAGTTCGCCGATAAATATCAAACAAATTATAAGGGATGCCGCCAGAATACTGGAATCGAAAGCCATACGCAAGGGTGTGGAAATGCGGGTGGACATTGATGATGATATACCCAATGTGGTGATTGGTGATCAGCTCAGGCTTTCGCAGATATTATTTAACCTGCTGGGCAATGCTGTTAAGTTTACCGACGAAGGTTATGTAGAAATAAGCAGTAAACTGGTTAAGGGTTCTGATGAAAACAAACACTATATTTCTTTCTATGTAAAAGATACGGGCATTGGTGTGCCTACAGATAAACAACAGGATATTTTTGAAAGATTTGCACAGGCCAATGTAGATACGCAACGGCTGTATGGCGGCACAGGCCTGGGTTTGAACATTGCAAAAAGTATTGTAGACATGCACGGCGGCACACTTACCATGGAAAGCACGCAGGGTATCGGCACTGCATTTCATTTTATTTTGACGTATGAAAAATATGAAGAGTCCAGCGACCTGGTGGAAGTAAAATCAGAAAGTGGTGCCACCATTCTTTCGGTAAACTCTACCAAGCCGGTGAGCATATTGCTTGCCGAAGACAATATGATAAATGCCATGCTTGCATTACAGGTGCTGAGCAATGGCGGCTTTGTGGTGGAGCATGTGGTGAATGGTGCACTGGCTGTAGAAGCGCTGCAGAAAACAGCATACGATGTGGTACTAATGGATATACAGATGCCGGTGATGAATGGCATTTTAGCAACCAAAGCAATCAGGGAACTGCCGGGCAGCATTGGTAAAATACCCATCGTGGCAATGACGGCTCACTCACTGTATGGTGAAATGCAAAACTGCTACAATGCAGGAATGACGGGTTATGTATCCAAACCATTTAAGCCGGAAAATTTATATAAGGCCATCGTTGATTCCATGCGGTCAGAAAATGAAAGAAGAATATTTACCAATGAGTATACAGATGCGCTGGCAAATAGCTGATGAAGCTTACTGAGCCTTTTCAAAAAACAATGCATTGGAAAAAATACGGGATATTTTTTCAAAATCTCTACGGTACGAAAGGCTTATACCCGTGCGGTTTCGCTGACCTATCAAATCGTAATTGGTTCTGTTGAATCCTACAATTCTTACTTTACCATCTTTTGTAAGAATCCACTCTGCAGTAATATCCGGTGTTACCAGTATATTGTTATTGCGGCCCGATGTTACATACGGATTGTTGTAATCAAGATTGAGCCCGGCTGTAATGATGAGCCTGCCATTTAATAAAGTATATACAAAATTACTTTTTGCTGCTGCCTGCACCCGTGCCACATTGGTTCTAAAATCGGATTCGTAACTGGAGTTGGCGTCAAAATTAAAAGACAGGTTTTTTACATACTTCTGTAAAAAGCTGTTGAAAAATCCTGACACCCATGCCGATACTATGCCGCCAATGGTATTAGACAATACATTGATGCCGCTGCCTGCTGCAAGAAACCCCTGGTTATTATTGATAAATGAATTAAACAGCAGCAGCGATGTTACCTGCTTATTTAAATCATTTTTATCATTCTTAAACTGCTCCAGTCTTTTCACGATTAAAAAATCTGTGATAGGGCTGCCTGCAGGTAATTGAAATTCAAAATCAATGGCTGGCTTCAGCAGCGTTTCGGTTAAATGAGCCACTACCCTTAAATCGCTGCGCTGCTGGTAATTGTTGGTGGCTGCCGTACCAAAACTAAGGTTGCTGAAATTTACTTTGGTGGCAAGATATTCAGCAGTGATGTCAATCTTTGCCTGGTAAGGATCTCCATTCCAAACAATGCTGCCGCCATTGCGTACCGTAAAATATTTATTGAGTACTGTTTGAAAATTAAACGTGTATTCTCCTCTTTCAATTTCGTAGCGGCCATCAATGCTGAGCGGTTCTTTATTGCCCACATTTATCCGCAGCAGGCCATTGCCCACGCCTTTTATTACATCACCTGTGGCTTCATCCAGTATCACATCAATCTTGCAGGATGGGTTGGCAGTAAGCGCCATGTTTACCACAATGTTGGTGGAAGATTTTGATTTAAAATTTTCCATCTGCGTACCAAACTGTACAAAATCTATATAATCAATCACGCCGCTTTCCACACTGTTGCCACTTATGATGTAGATGTGGCTGCTGTCCTGCCGGGATGGTTCGCCTGTAATGTTCATACGCATATTTTCCACAGGGCCGTTCAGCGTCATGGAAGCATTGCCAATTACTTTTCCAAAAAACTGGCTGTTGTCTTTCTTTGTGGTATTCAATACCAGCAGGCGGCTGCTTTCAAAATTTAAATTGTCAAATTCAAAATTTTTAAAAAAGCGGTGGTACATTTTTCCGCTCAGCGTGGCCGTATTGTTTAGCGTATCTTTTAAAATAATTTTTCCCAAATCAATTTCATCTTCATTAAAAAGAATGGTTTCGTTTTTAAAGGAATAAGTGCATTGGGTAAAATTTACTTTTAGTGAAGCATCTGTAATGTTAGCAGTGCCGGTTATCAGCATGTGTTCGCCGCTTCCCTTTATTCTAAAATCAGATGTATTGGCGCTTCCTCTTATATCACTAAAAATTCCATTGAGGTAATTGTTAAGAATACCAAGGTTGAGTTTATCCGATTTAAAACCAATATCAATCTGGTGGCCGGTGGAATCTTTTGTATTGATGGTACCTTCCGCAGCAAAATCATTTTCTTCATTTTCTGAAGCAGCTTTAAAAGTTGCCACGCCTGAAGTAATGTTATAATTGCCCGAAGCATTTACCACACCAATGGAGTCGCCATCTGTTTTAAATTCGTCTATACGTGCCTGATATTCTATAAAAGGTTTGCCAAAAGGATCTTCAATACGTACCGTACCCGTTACCGTTCCTTCCAACCGTGGCTGCGTAAATATATAAGGCGTAAAGTCATCCACATTTACTTTGGTAAGCTCTACCACTATATCGTTGTAATTGCCGCTGGCAGAGGGTTCTGTGCCAATGATTATTTGCTGGTTGCCCTGCGAAAATTTAACTTCGCTGGCGCTTACCTGCTTCAGCAGTGCTATTTCTCCATCTTTTTCGAGCTGCCATTTTTTATCATTTACAATAAATGATGAAGGGAAGAAATGAATTTTTACTCCGTCACCCATAGTAACCAGGCGGGCTTCAATGGCAGCATTGCTGAGGGTTTTGCTTGCACTTGTTTTTATGCTCACATGTGATGTGTCGTTGCGTGACGAAAACACCAGCTTGCTGTAAGGCAGGTGCAGGCTGTCGTTTATGGCAATGTCTTCTACATCCACTTTTGCCGAAAGCGAATCCAGGCTGCCGGTGCCACGTAGCCGGGTATTGGTAAACAGGCGGCCATCATAGCTAAATTCAGGTACATCCGCATTGATGTCCAGCAGATTTTCTTTTAATTTAAGGGTGCCGCTGAAAGTACTGTAGTCAAAGCCTTTCAGTTTTTTATCCAGCAGGCGGATGTATTGATCTGCCTGCTTTGTTTTTATTTCAAAAGAAAAATCCTGGTTGCTTACATTGTAAGAAGGCCTTTTAATGTAAGCAGGAAAATACCTGTTTAAAAAAACATTGAATGCATCAGGGAGCTCATTTATCGTAAAGTTGCCGGCAATTTCTGCATCCACTTCATTGGAGTGTAAACCTAAATATTTTTTACCATCCACTATCTGCGATACCAGCAGCAATGAGTCAAAAGAAAGCGGCAGGGTATCGTTCATTAAAGATGCATGCGTAATTTTTGCGGAGCCTAAAAAATTATCAATGTTGTTTCCTGTAAAATCAAGGTTAAAATTTCCCTTTAGCTGAAAGGCTTTATTGGTAAGTTTTAATTTTTTAAAATCAGCTTTGGTAAGTTCGGCTTCAAATTTAAAGCGTGGTTCTTTTGCATTCAGATCAATGCTGCCTTTCAGGTACTCCACTTTAAGATTGGGATCAGTTATCCGTGCGGTGCCGCTAAATAATTTTTGTTTAAAATCTCCTTTCAGGTAAATGTTCTGGTAAGTATAATCAGCAAAATGAACAGACCGCACATTGCCATCGAAATTAGCATTTACCGTAGCAGGTGTAAAACCGCTGCCATTTAATTTGCCGTTAAAACTGATAGCACCCAATGCACTGCTGTTAAGAAAAGATCCCAGGTTAAAATTTTCGGTGGATAATTTTCCAAGATACACAGGCGGCCTGCCCTTTACCAGCTTAAGATTGATATCGCCTGTAACCATGCCCAGGTTGGTATTGATGGTGCCAAAGGCTACAAAGTCGTTTATAAAACCGGTGTAATTTCCTTTATACTTAATGTTGCCGAGTTTGCTTAACTGTGGATTCTGTATATTTTTTAGTGAAGGAATAAGTATAGCAAGGTCAGTATAATTTGTCTGCAGGTTATTGGCAGTAAAATCAATAAAAGTGTTGTCAATATCAGGCAGTCCTTTAAGGGTAATGTTTCCATCCAGCAAAGAGTTGCCGGTGCGTATCAGCATTTTTCTTACACTCAGGTTATCCACGCTGCCTTTGGCTGTGCCGCTGAAGCTGAATATTTTTTTCCAGCTTTTTAATGAAGGAGAAAAGAATGAAAGATCATCGCTGTTGAGTTCGCTGTTAATAAAATTTGCATCCATTGTTACGTTGTGCATAAACTCATTCATGTCATCTTTAAAATTTTTAAAGTGCATGGCGTAATAATCTCTCAGCTTACTTTTGTTGGTAATCAAATCCAGGTTTTTAAACTCCATCATTTCCGGCGTAAAACGAAAAGCAGCTTTTAGTTTTTTTACTTCAAAGCCGCTTCTTTCTTTGGTGGCAAACTGTATGTCTGCCGACAGTGTATCTTTTTCAAAATGCAGGTTTTTAAAATTGGCATTGATGTGCTGAAAACTCAGGTGCCTGCCATCTAACTGATCCCTGTATGCCTGCCTGCCGGGTGTTTCTTTATCGCTGATAAAGCCGCCATTGTTTATTTGAAATTCATTTATGGTCATGCGCCACCCGTCGTTGTTCCACCGGTAGGCTTTTACCGTGCTGTCAATTTTTTTTATTACTGCAGGCCGGTTAAGGCGGTCAAGCACACCGGTATAATCCGATTGTAAAAATTGCGGTTCATCCATTTGTATAGAAGAAATTTTTACCAGCTTTTCTGCCATGTCAATTTTATCTGCCAGCAGCGACAGCCTTTTTATGGATACAATCATATCCTTACCCACCCAGTAGTCTTTTTGATTAAAACGTATATTGGATAGCTGCAGCTCTTTTAAATCGAACTGTATAGCTGCCTTTTGTTTTTTCTTTTGGGGACTCGTAAAATAATCCAGCAGAAACTGGTAGTTCCATACAGAGTCGGTACGCTGCATATTTACCACTGCATCATTCAGGGCAATGTACTCAAGCGTGGCATGGTCTTTAAAAAAAAACCAGTCGGTAATACGAACGTTGGCACTGCCTGCAGCAAGCAGCGTATCTTTATGCTTATCCGCTATCAGCAGGCCTTTCAGCTCCATTTTATTAAAAAAACGAAAATCAATGTGGTCTAATTTTACGGTGGTGTGCAGGTCGTTTGCAATGCGGATGGCTACGCTTTTTACCAGCCAGTTTTGCACGGGGGTAAGGTGCAATGCACTATATAACAATACCACTAAAAGCAGGATGGCCAGTATAGTACGGCTTAATATTTTTGAAATTTTACGCAGTGTAATAATCCATTGATAATGATGTGTAAAAATAGCGATTAGCCTCAATCAGGCAAATTCAGTACCAGAAAGTATATTTTCTTTTAATAACATGCTGGTAAAAACCTGGAAAAAAATTAAGCATAAAGATTGTAAAACCGAGCCGCATGCACACATTGCATAGAACCATACATGTAATGCATCAGCGGAAGTACCAGCCTGCATTAAAACTAAACATGCGGTTGCGGATATTCCGTCCATCCGCATCATATTGATTATTGATATCTGCAAGGCCAAGATTGAAGAGTGCTTCTATAAATATTTTTTTGGTATGAAAACCAATGCCGGTATTTAACCCTAAATCAAAAATGCCATAATTGGAGCCAATGTCAAATTTCATATTGCGTGTAGTGGTGGTGCCGCCGGCGGTAATGGATTCTTTGCCTTTGAGCGCTACGCTTACATTAAAACCACCCGTTAAAACAATAAAATTTTCTCCTGCCGGAAAATCTATACTCAGTGCAGGCACCAAATCAATATAACTCATGGTATTGCTGAAGGATGAATCAGGTGTGGATGCTGCATTGTATTTAAACCCCCTGCAGTTGTACGCCACCCAGGGCGAAAAATGCAGCAGGCCATCAAAAGGCGCTTTAAATAAAATGCCCACACCATAGCCGCTGTTATATCCACCGGCTTTTTTTTGCTGGTATTGTGTAACCCTTGCTGTGCTGTAATTGTATCCGCCTTTGATGGCAATTTTTGTTTGCCCGTGCAGCAATTGTATACAACATAAAATAACGGTGACCGAAAAAAGCTTTTTCATGATATTAAAGTTATAAACAAAAATAGTTGATTAGACAGTA
>JAYWIB010000483.1:0-2417 GCA_043789265.1 Chitinophagaceae bacterium | reverse complement strand
CCAGTATCATACAGGGCAATGCTAATGTAGAAAGATACATTCCCGGCAGAAGATCGTGGCGGGTGCTTACGGGGCCGGTAAAAAATTCATCCAATATTTTTGATGCCTGGCAAAACGCAGGTACATACACTGCAGGCAGGGGCTTGTATGTTACGGGGCCTTCTCCCACCGGTGCATCGGGCAATGGCCTGGATGCAAGTCCGCAGAACAATGCTTCCATGAAAACTTATGATGTAAGCAGCCAGCAGTTTGTAAATGTGGTCAATACCAGGGTGCCCTTATCTGCAGGTACAGCGGGCAGTGCAGACAATACTGCTTATTTTATTTTTGTAAGGGGCGACAGGGTTTTACCAAATTTTTATCTGCCGAATTTTTCAAACACTACTATTACCAGTACAGGAAATTTACAAACGGGTACACAAACCTTTCAGGCATCTTCAATAGCTGGAAAATATACACTGGTGGGTAATCCGTACGCCTCGTCTGTTAATTTCAATACGCTTGCAAGAGCCAATCTTGTAAAACGGCTCATTGTATGGGATCCACGGCTGGGTTCGCTTGGCGCATGGGTTACAGTAGACGATATTGATGGCGATGGTGTGTATACTAAATCAATTATCAGCAGCCAGGCATCTGAATACATACAATCGAGCCAGGGTTTTTTTGTAGAAACCAATTCATCTGGCCCGGCTTCTTTAACCTTTAATGAAATTGATAAATGCGGGTGCAGCAATAATTTTATTTTCCGCCCGGCACCACGGCCTGGAGATCTTTCTTCGCTGCGGATTCATTTATATACTAAAGATGCAAACGGTAGTACACAGTTGATAGATGGCACGATGGCTGAATTTAAATCTACCTACAGCGAAGCTGCTGATAGAGACGATGCCATGAAGATGGGCAACATCAATGAAAACCTAAGCCTTGCAAGAGGAAAATCTTTTTTTGCCATTGAACGTAAGCAACCTGTTGCGGAAATAGATACCTTATTTATGAAGCTTTGGAAAACTACCAGGCGAACCTATCAGTTTGTGTTTGTACCCGCTAATTTATACAGCCCGGGACTGGAAGCTTTTCTGGAAGACAGTTATTTAAATAAAACCACGGCTGTTGATTTGTCTGCCAATACATTGGTGGATTTTTCCATTGACGGCAATGCAGCTTCTGCAGATATCAACCGCTTTAAGGTGCTGTTTAGAAAAGCCATGCAGCCTTTGCCTGTTACGGTTTCCAGCATAAAGGCATACCAGCAGGCAAACAATATTATGGTGGAATGGCTGGTGGAAAATGAAATAGACATTCAGCGGTATGATGTGGAAAAATCAGCAGATGGCATTGTGTTCAGTGTATTTAATACGGTGCATGTGCCGGGCAGCAGCAATGCAGTTAACAGGTATGCAGTTATGGATGATAAAATATTTAAGGGAAATAATTTTTACCGGATAAAAATTTATGACAGCAATGGAAAAATCAGTTATACCACCGCAGTAAAAGTAACAGCAGATAAAACCGGCAGCGTTAGCTGGATTTATCCAAACCCGGTAATAAACAACACCATATGGCTGCATATGCAAAACAAGGTGAAAGGAATTTATCACGTGAAACTTATAAATGCTGACGGAAAAATTTTATACAGCAAGAGCATTGTCAATACAGGAGGAAATATTTCCAGCGCCATTATACCTTCTGCGAAACTTGCCGCAGGGATTTATCAACTGCAGATAATTGCACCGGATAAATCGCATACTGTTCATCAAATAATTAAAGAATAAAAGAAAATAAATAAACCCATATCCAAATCCAATCGTCATGAAAAAGCAATTTTTAATCATGCTGCTGTTTGCACAGTGTTGTATTTTATCATCAACGCTGGCGCAAAACATTGCTATCAATGAAACCGGCAGTCTGCCAGATACCAGTGCTATGCTGGATGTAAGCAGCACCACCAAAGGCTTTCTGGTGCCACGTATGACTACGGGTCAGCAGAATATCATTCCGTTGCCGGCTACGGGTTTATTAATTTTTAATACCACCAGCAATACACTAAATGTAAATACAGGTACGCCTGCCAGCCCCGTATGGACCCCTCTTTTGTTGGGCGGCAGCGGTATCAGTTCTCTCAACGGGTTAACAGGCAATGCACAAACACTTGCCGTGGGTACGGGCGGTGCTGATTTTAATATTTCATCTGCAGGCAGTGTACATACTTTTAATTTACCGAGTGCAAGTGCAGCTAACCGTGGTGTGGTAACCACCGCAGCCCAAACCTTTGCCGGACAAAAAACTTTTAGCGCTGCACCAATATTAAGCAGCACGGCAGGTGGAGCATCTACCGACAGTGTGCTTACCATTAATGCCACAACAGGTTTGGTAAATAAAAGACAGGTAGCAGATTTATTAAGCGGCACAGCCATTAC
>JAYWIB010000482.1:0-2419 GCA_043789265.1 Chitinophagaceae bacterium | reverse complement strand
GTAAGGTAAAAGTTTTTTCAGTAAACAGTATGAACAGCGAAAGCTGGATGAACAGTGAAATGCTGGGCGAACACAAAGCCATCCGGCACAACCAGTTTAATGAATACATTTACAACGAAGTAATTCCCTTTATTAAAAACAGCACCTCCTGGGATACACCCGTTATTACCTGCGGCGCCTCATTCGGTGCACTCCACAGTATGAATTTATTTTTGAAAAGACCCGACCTTATCAATGGGGTAATAGCAATGAGTGGTGTTTATAATTTAATGGAGTACACCAAAGGCTTTTATGATGAGCAGGTATATTACAATTCGCCCATGCATTATATACCCAATCTTACAGACCATTATGTGCTGGAGCAAATCCGCCGCAGCGGCCACATACATATACTTACCGGCGAAGGAGAATATGAAGCCCCCGACGCCGCAAGAGAATTTGCCGGTGTGCTGTATGGCAAAGGCATTTCCTACGAATTGAGTATATGGGGCAGCGAGTGGCGCCACGACTGGCCTACCTGGCGGGCTATGCTGCCGTTGATGATTGATACACGGTTTTAGGCTAAGAGGTCAAAAGAGAAAAGGAGCAGAATAGAGTTTGGCTAAAAGGATAAAGAGGAATAAATTTCTTTTGCCTCTCTGTTATCAGTTAAATCTGCGGCTGCATTTTAATTCGTTTTCATTTGTGCAATTCATGACGGTATCTTTTTACAAATAAGTATTAAGGCAGGGAATAAAATTTCTTTTGCCTTTGTGTTAATCTGTGAAATCTGCGGCTGCATTTTCTAATTCGTCGCTGTTTCATTTTACAAATAAGTATTAAGGAGGGAATAAAATTTTTTTTGCCTTTCTGTGTTAATCAGTGAAATCTGCGGCTGCATTTTCTAATTCGTGTTCATTTGTGCAATTCGTGGCTGTTTCATTTTACAAATAAGTATTAAGGCAGGGAATAAATTTTTTTGCCTTTCCGTGTTAATCAGTGAAATCTGCGGCTGCATTTTCTAATTCGTGTTCATTTGTGTAATTCGTGGCGGTATCATTTTTACTTTTTACTTTTAACCCATGCAAAAAAAGTTATTTCTCCTCGATGCTTTCGCCCTTATCTTCCGGGCTTATTACGCACTCATACGCAACCCCCGCATTACCAGCAAGGGCCGCAACACCAATGCCCAGTTTGGTTTTACCAATACCCTGGTTGATTTAATCAACAACCAAAAACCCACGCACATGGCTGTGTGTTTTGATACAATTGCACCTACAGAACGCCACACAGATTTTGCAGATTATAAAGCCAACCGCCAGGAAACCCCGGAAGATATTTTATCTGCCGTGCCGGATATAAAAAGAATTATTGAAGCCTTGAACATTCCGGTAATTGCACTGGATGGATACGAAGCGGATGATGTAGTTGGCGCCTTGGCAAAGCAGGCCGAAAAAGAAGGCTACGAAGTTTTTATGGTTACGCCCGATAAAGATTACGGCCAGTTGGTGACCGAAAAAATAAAAATATACAAACCTCCATACCAGGGCGGAAACATAGAAATAATGGGCCCAAAGGAAGTATGTGAAAAATGGGGAATTAAAAATGTAAGCCAGGTAATTGATATTTTGGGTTTAATGGGCGACTCGGTAGATAATATCCCCGGAATAAAAGGAGTGGGCGAAAAAACAGCCGCCAAATTACTGGCTGAATATGAAACACTGGAAAACATACTTGCCAATGCTGAAAATATAAAAGGTTCGCTGGGAGAAAAAATACGGAATGGAAGAGAAGATGCAATAATGAGCAAAAAACTGGCTACCATTATTACTGATATACCAGCAGCCATTTTTCATGAGGAAGATTTCAGGATAAAAGAAATGAATAAAGCCTTGCTGAAAGAAGTATTTGCTGAATTAGAATTTAGGGCATTAACCAAAAGGCTCCTGGGAGAAGAAGCCGGGACAGATGAATGGAGGCCAACAACAGAAAATCAACCTGCCACAACCGGCAATCAAAAACTGAAACTGAAAACAGATAACAATCAATTAGATTTATTTGGAAATGAACAATCAACTACAGCAGCAATAAAGGTATTGGATACGGAAGATGCTGCCAGCATAGCTGAAGAAACCATGGTAGTTGATAAAAACATCAGCAATACTCCACATCATTATATCTTATTAAATGATGAAGCAGCCATTCAGCAGTTTATTCAAACAGCCATTACGCACACTGAAATTTGTTTTGATACAGAAACCACAGGTATTGATGCCAATAATGCTGAGCTGGTGGGATTGAGTTTTTCTTTTAAGCCTGGAGAAGGATATTATATTCCCTGCCCTGCTGACAGTGCTGAATGCATCAATCTTTTAAACAATTTTATACCGCTGTTCAGCAACACTGCCATTACATGGATTGGGCAAAATTTAAAGTATGA
>JAYWIB010000481.1:0-2425 GCA_043789265.1 Chitinophagaceae bacterium | reverse complement strand
GCAGGGCTGGGGCTTGGCGGAACTTGATACTTCCAATTTATTTTATAGTGCCCTCGCAGCAGTCTATGCATCCAGGGATGATGAAGCATACAGGTACTGTAAAAAAATAGCGGATAACAATATTGTGAACTCCGCTGACAGAGAGAAAGATTTCGAGCCGTTGTATAAATGGCTGGTTTATTATTTGCGCAAAAAAAATCAAGGCGAAATACTTGAAAAATATACTTTACAATCCGCCGCTGCTTTTCCTTTATCCGCTTATTTTTATTTGAATTACGTTGATTGGCTGAGGGAATCAAAAGATAATGACCGTCTTTTTTTATTGTACAAAAGCCTGTTGACACCGCCAGCCCGGAAAGAATACTATGCTGCTTACCTGCAGGATTTATTTGCATACAATTATTCTTTTACTGACAGTAATATAAAACCCGAAGTCAACAAGCAGCTATTACCAGGGTTAAAAAGTTTTATTAAAACCTGGCCGGATGACTTTTCAATTCGGTTGCTTTTGGCCAAATATTATATCAATCAGGCTGCCGGATATAAAACAACACCGGCAATAAATAGAGCAAAAATAAAATCTGCCAAAGTTTCTTTTTTAAACCTGTCGAATAATCAACTAAATATTATTGTTCAAAAAAATAAATTACAGGAATCAATCATTAATCAGGAAGCTTTGAAATTGTTGATTAATAATTATGTTTTGCTAGGAGATTGGAGAAAGGTGAATTTTTATAGTAAGTATAAGTGAAAATAGCTCTAAATTATTTTTTACTTAACATAATATTAATTATAAGCAAAAATTATTCCTCAGTTTTATCCGCTCATTATTATAATGCTAATAAGTTAGCTGATTGGTTTAATATTGCCGGATTTCAAAAACAATTACAATGCAATCATCAAATATAAGCACACAAAAAATTCTTGAAAATTTACAGCTTGAATCATTGAACGAAATGCAGCAGGCTTCGCTGGAAGCTGTAGCCAATAACAATGAAGTTATTATTATCTCGCCAACAGGCTCTGGAAAAACGCTGGCATACCTGCTGCCATTAATTCCATTGCTGGATAAAGAAAACAAAAAAGTACAGGCATTGGTATTGGCACCGTCAAGAGAACTGGCCCTGCAGATAGATGAAGTGTTTAGAAAAATGACCACAGGGTTTAAAGTTACCTGCTGCTATGGGGGACACAAGCGTGAAATAGAAGAAAAAAACCTGGTACAGCAGCCGGCAATAATTATTGGCACAGCAGGCCGGGTGGCAGACCACATACGCCGTAATAATTTTTCTGTGGATGCGATACAAACACTGGTAATTGATGAGTTTGATAAATCGCTGGAGCTGGGCTTTCAGGAAGAAATGGCTTTTATTATTGGCTCACTGCCTGCTGTACAAAAAAGAATTTTAACCTCTGCCACTGATGCAGTTTTTATTCCTGAATTTGCAGGCATCAGCAAACCGGTTAAAGTAAGCTTTGGCAAGCAGGTAGAAAAAACATTTGCAGATGAATTGCTGGTGATGAGTGTACTGTCGCCGGATAAAGATAAAATTGAAACGCTGTTCCGGTTGCTTTGCAGCATTGGTAATAAGTCTGTCATTGTATTTTGCAATCACCGGGAGGCGGTAGAAAGGGTAAGCGCCTTACTAAAAGAAAAAGGATTTGTAAATGTATTTTACCACGGCGGTATGGAGCAGCAGGAAAGAGAAAGTGCGATGTGTAAATTTAAAAATGGCACCGCTAATATTTTGATTACAACCGACCTTGCTTCCCGTGGTTTGGATATACCCAATATAAAATACATCATTCATTATCACCTGCCGCCCACGCCTGATGTGTACACACACCGCAATGGCCGCACTGCCCGTATGTTCGCAGGCGGAAAATCTGTACTGATACTTTCTGAAGAAGAAAAATTGCCTGGCTATATTACGGAACAGGTTGAAGAAATGAATATGCCTGAAGTTATTGAACTCCCGGAAAAACCCAAATGGAGTACACTTTTTATTGCCGCAGGTAAAAAAGACAAAGTAAATAAAATTGACATCGTAGGTTTTCTTTCAAAAATCGGAAACCTTAAACCGGATGATATTGGACTGATTGAAGTAAAAGATTTTTATTCCTTTGCCGCCATCCGCAAATTAAAAGCGGGGCAATTGATAGAAAGCATTAAAGACCAAAAAATAAAAAATAAAAAAGTAAAAATTGCGCTGGCTAAATAAAATCATTTATACACTGATGCTGGCATTGTCCCACACTTTGCCTCTTTCTGTTTTAATGGTACGTGCCGGAAATTTATTGATTACAATATAATCGTGTGTGGCCATAATAATAGAAGTGCCATAATCTTTACAAATGTGAAACATCAGTTGCATAATTTCATCACTTGTTTCCGGATCCAGGTTTCCGGTGGGTTCATCTGCCA
>JAYWIB010000480.1:0-2425 GCA_043789265.1 Chitinophagaceae bacterium | reverse complement strand
TCAAATACATGAAAGATTTTTGGAACATTGATTTTATCAGCCTGCAGTCCAGGGTAAGAACGGCTGTTGAAAATGAATTTTAAATGATGGCTTTCCTAAGCGAAAGTTGAAACTACACAATATGAAAAAATTATTATTCCTGTTTGCAGCAGCCTCTTTATTTTTTTCTTCCTGCAAAAAAACTGACGACCGCATTTTTAAAGAATCTTTTGATGAGAGAATCAATGCCTCGATGGCAAAATATCAATCGGTACTTACTTCCGCACCCAATGGCTGGAAGGCACTTATAACAACCAACAATGGCAATGGTGGTACTTATAGTTTTTATATGAAATTTGACAATGCCAACAGGGTAACCATGGTATCTGATTTTGATACATCCTTTGCCGTTACACCCAAAACAAGCGGTTACAGAATCCGTCAGCAGCAGCAGCCCACATTAATTTTTGATACTTACTCTTATGTGCATGTGCTGGCAGACCCCAATGAAAATGCAGTAATTTATTCCAATGTAAATGGCGGGTCGGTTGGCCAGGGCTTATTATCCGATTTTGAATTCATCATAAGGCCTGATGGGCTGGGTACAGATACACTTAAATTAACCGGAAAAATAAATGGTGCCAGGCTGGTAATGACGAAAGCAACTGCTGCAGAAGAAAATATTTTTTTAAATGGCCAGTGGGTACTCCTGGAATCTTACCTCAGCAAAAGATTATTAACTTATTATAAAAGAATCAGCATCGGTGGAAAGGAATATGATTTATCTATCGATCCTTCCAGTAAAACCATCAGCTTTCAATGGATAGATGATGGTGTTGTTAAAAAGCATACAACGGCCTATTACAGTACGCTAGAAGGCATTGTATTGTCAAACCCTTTGCCCGCTGGTGCCGGCAGTATCAGCAAAATAAATATTGTAGAATGGGATGCAGCCAATGCAACTTTATCTGTAAAAGTGGGTTCACAAAATACAACCATTACAGAAACCATTTTTCCGGTAGAAGGCGCATTGCAAATAAATGCTGCCGAAGAATGGAGAAATTTTGCGATTGACAATCAGAATACATACTGGATTTCCTTAAGTGGTTTTCATGTGGACGGTGTGGATGACGCATTTAATATCCAGGCTTTAGCAAGCCGTGGCAATACTTATTATTACTTAATTTACTGGCCCGAATATGAGCCTGGTGTTGATTTGTTTGCTCCGATATTTTTAAATGCATCTCAAACAGGACTTACCCTTTTGTATGGAGCAGCAAGCGATATGCAGTCACCCACTCCTGAGGGTGTCACCAAATTTAGTTCTCCTTTTAATAATGGTAACTATCCAAACCAACCATCAAATGCGGCAAGAAAAACACGCAATTTATTTTTTCAGCCCGCCGGATTTTATTTTGTAAAAGTGAACGATAGAAAATATGATATGGTAAGTGCATTAAACGGCAGGGCCTGGCTCCGGTGGGAATTTTAAAACGTAAATAATTTTTTGTTGTGATAATATTTAAGGCGCCGGTTAAACGGCGCCTTTTTAATACAGATAGATTATTTGCTCCAATGAATGAATCATAATGTTGACTTTAAGCAATGCGCTTTCAGAAAAAATTAATTTTTATTTACTGTGTTAAGCGCAAAAAAAATTATCGCTGCCTAACTTTATAGAAGCATTACAAACTAATTTGTTTTTTATTTGTAATTATAAAAAAAAGAAACATGGGTATCTGGAACCAGGTGGCGCAATATTTATATTTAAAGAAAAAAGATCCGAATACGCCCAATTCGCAGTGGGTAAAATACATGCATGGCATCAACAGGATTTCTATTTTACTTTTTCTGGCGGGGCTTATTATATTGGCGATAAAGCTTATCAGGAGGCATTAAAGAACACATTAGACTGAATTTTATTTAGGAAATTATGGCTGCTATAGTTTATTATAGGCAATAAAAAAATCCCGCCAGTCAGCGGGATTTTTTTATTAAATTATTTTACTGCTTAGTTCACTTTTGTTACGGGAAGTGTTTTCACTTCTGTGGCAGTTTGTACTTTTATTAGATAATTTCCACCGGCAAATTTGCTCATATCAATGTCTTTAAAATTTGCTCCTTTAAAACCCTGAAACTGTATATTGGTAACCTGCTGACCGGAACTGTTTGAAACAGATATTAGTACATCAGAAGCTTTTTCCAAATCAATGGTCATTTTGGTAACATCTCTTACAGGATTGGGGTAAGTGGAAATAGATACAAATTTCCCATCGAGCCGTATGCTTTTAATTTCAGAAAGTGTAACTACACCATCTTTATCAATCTGCCTGATGCGGTAATACACTATACCGGAAGCAGCACGTGCTAAAGCAACGATATTGCTTTCAGTAAGTTCATATGTGTTGGCAGAGAGGCCATTGTTTTTTGGTAAAATTGTAGCAAC
>JAYWIB010000479.1:0-2429 GCA_043789265.1 Chitinophagaceae bacterium | reverse complement strand
CGGAAAGAATGTACCTGTTAAAAGATCCACGGGCATTTTCGGCAGATGAAGAAAGCCTGCAGTCAATTGGTATACACATAAGGGAAGACCAGGGTGATGTAAGAAGATACCCCAATGGAATGGTAATGATAAACATTACCAACGAAGAAGTAAGCAAACTTACACCGCAGGCTGCTGCTATGTTTCAGCCATATATTGATGAGTTGTCTAACGAACTCTTTCCTTACTATGATACTGCTGCCCGGTGGAGTATTGATAATTACGGGCCGCTGTGGATTCCGGCAAAGGGCGCCAGCATTGCATTAAATGCGGATAACTATATCCGTTATGAACGCTGCATCAGTGTATTTGAAAATAATAAAGTAGAAATGAAAGATGGGAAATTTTACCTGAATGGAAAAGAAGCCACTTCCTATACTTTTAAAATGAATTATTACTGGCTGATGGGGGACAACCGCCACAATTCGCTTGACAGCCGTTTCTGGGGTTTTGTACCCGAAGATCATGTAGTGGGTAAAGCTTCGCTGATATGGTTTAGCTGGGAGAAAGGGCCAAGATGGAACAGGCTTTTCCGTTCTATCAATTAGTTTTTTATTTGCAGAAAAAATAAAAAGTAAACACCTCAATAATTTATTTTTGTTAGCGGATGTAAAGCAAGGATGCGTAGTAAAAATTTGCATGGCCTGTATGACAAAAAAAGAAATACATTTTACCGTAGAAGTATATCCATCGCAGGATGAACTGCAGCCTGCCGATGCAGCATTGCTCGCCCACGCACGGGCGCTTACAGCAACTGCTTATGCACCTTATTCAAAATTTATGGTGAGTGCCGCCGCCGCTCTGGCAAATGGACAGCAGGTAACAGGCACCAACCAGGAGAATGCTTCGTACCCAGTAGGCCTTTGCGCCGAAAGGGTTTTACTGTCGTCTGCTGCCACACTGCATCCCGGCGTGGGCATACACAGCATGGCCATTACCTACCACAATTTAAATGGCGAAAGCAACAATCCCATTTCGCCCTGCGGCATGTGCAGGCAAACATTGGTGGAGTATGAAGAACGCACCCATCAATCTATCCGCCTCATATTAAGCGGCATGCAAGGTGAAGTTTTTATTGTACAAAGCGCCCGGCAACTGCTGCCACTTTCCTTTACATCGGGAGATTTAAAATGATGATTGAACAGGCAGATTTTTTTTTTAAAACGACACCCCACCTTAAAACTGTACTTACCGCAACTGCCCCGCTGCCCATTGCACAGCCATTTGGGTGCTGTAAAATTTTGTTTTTAGTTCTGCCAGTTTTTGTACTGCTTCCAGCACTTTATTTTCCCGGCTGTTGAGAATAAAAAGACTGCTTTCGCCTGCCCGGAAACGGGTGTCTTCGCCACGGAAAAGAGTTTGATAGTTGTTGTAAGTGTCGGTGTATATTTTTACCTGCTGCCGCAAACCGAGCAGTTCGTTGTAATAATATCTTATTTTATTTTCTATTGCCTGCTGCTGCAGCAATACATCCAGCCGTGTTTCCTGTATTTTTAATTTGGCTGCCCTGTAGCCTCCACGGCCTTCGCTGAGGCGGAGTGGCAAACCAATATCCAAACCAAACTTATTGTTGTTTTCATAAAAGCCTGCTTTGCCAAAGCCATTAAAAAAACTATAGCCCTTGTTCAGCAAGTTTGTTTTTACATTAATGGTGGGCAGCAAACTTTGAAATTTTAATTTACGCTCCACTTCCAGTATTTGCAGTTTAAAATCAAACATGCTTAGTTTGGGATGCGTAAGTTTAGCGGTATACAGCAACTCATCCAGCACGGGCAATGCAGTGGTATCGGTATTTTGCTGGTTCCATTTATTGCCGGGTGCAGTGTTTGTATCCAATTGATAATAGCTGTTGTCAGGCAGCCATAAAAAAGCTGATAAATCTATGGCAGCATTTTGCAGCTTTACTAAACTTTCGCTTTGCATGTATTCAAACTGCTGCAGTTGTGCCAATGCTTCTGTGGTATCTATGCCAGGCCGGTCGCCCTGGCGAAAACTTATTTTTACAAGTTCAAATCTTGCTTTATTTATTTGTACAGCATTGGTAAGCACATCATACACCTGCCGTGCCCTTACCCAGTTCCAGTAACTGGTATAGCCTTCGTACATCAGATCGTTGATGGTGTTAAGCCGCTCTGCTTCTGACTGGCTGCGGAATATTTTTGCCTGCTGCAGCACAGCCCTGCGCCTGTCTATAATTAAATTTTTTGCAAGCGGTACTGCAATGCCAATGTAGCTCGTTTGCCCGGTGGATACTTCGCTGTTTAAAAATTGACCGCCATTGTTTTCCATGCCGGCCTTTATTTCTATGCCATACCAGGTGGGTATTTTTAATTCTGGATTGGTGTAGCTGTAATAATTTTTTCCATCAAAAGTTTTTTGCTCTGAGTTTA
>JAYWIB010000478.1:0-2430 GCA_043789265.1 Chitinophagaceae bacterium | reverse complement strand
AGAATAAAATAACTCTAAGAATCATAGGTGGCGATGGCTCCAATAAATATATAGACAGCACAGAAAAAAAGGGAAACGGTAAAAAGAGTTCAATCTATGATTTGCCAAGCCAACTGCCTGTTAAGGTAAAATCATTTCATTACAAATCCACTACGGATACATCTATAACAAATTATAACCGCAAATCTTTTAAGTACGATTGGTGGCTCCCTTTATTAATACCTGGCTATAATGCCGATGACGGATTTACTATTGGCGCAGGATTAATTTATAAAAAGCGGCATTGGTATAAAAAACCTTTTGGTTGGCAGCAAACCATTATTGCCGATTATGCCGGTGCTACCGGTGCATACAGCATATCCTATAGAGGTTTATTTCGGCAGGTATTTGGCAAATGGGATTTAGATATTGGTGCCAGTTACCAAGCTCCTTCGTTTATTATAAATTTCTACGGATTTGGTAACAATAACAAATTGCAATCTAACGACAATTCATTTTACCGGGTAAGGGCAAATGCCATAAAGTTAAATCCAAGTTTGAGCCGTTCATGGAATAACAGTTTAGTAAAGGCCGGTATGCTTTTCAATACTGTAAAAATTGAAAAGGAAGATGATAAATTTATCGGCCAAGCAATTCCCTCAATAGATTCTTCCGTATTCAGCAATAAATATTTTGCAGGCTTAAATTTTTCCTATACTCTCAATACTTCTGATAATGATAAAAATCCTTACAGGGGGATTAATTATACTTTTGTAACTTCTTATCAGTTGAATCTTACCAACAGTAGAAGAGATTTTTTAAATCTTGAGTCCTCATTTACTTTTTATTACTCCCCGTTTAAAAATTTTACAATAGCACACCGAACCGGTGCAGCCACAAATTTTGGTGATTATGAATTTTACCAGGCTAATGCCGTTGGTGGAAATGAAAATTTAAGGGGTTACTGGCGCACAAGGTTTACAGGCCAAAGCAGCTTTTACCAAAATACAGATTTACGGGTGAAGCTTATAAATTTAAAGGGTTATGTTTTTCGGGGCGAATTGAGTGTTTATAGCTTTTTTGATGATGGCAGGGTTTGGATAAAAAGGGAAAGGTCAGGCGCCATTACCGGTTATTTTCAAAATGTGAGAAATTACAGAGACGAAGAAGCCAAAATGAAATCCTTATTTTATGGCGGCACAGCACAGTTAAGAACACAAAAAGCCTTTCAGCTTTGTGAAAGTTTTGTAAAAGCAGATATGAAGGAGTTTTATAACTAAAGTACTAATGGTAATAAGGCCGTCAATGACGGCCTAATTATTCCCTTTTTAAAGACCGGAAACGAGCCGCACTTGAGGGTGCGGCTCGTTGACTTATTTGCATAAATTTATTAAATGAATGTAGATTTGTATAATCAATATATTAAGCTATAAACCAGCGACTACCTAACTGAAACCTTAAAATCAGTGAATTTACTTTCCGATATACGACAACTTTATATGCCAATTCAGCCGACCATAAAGCAATCGGCAGATAATGTAACCTACGCCGAAGTATTACCTGACTTAAAGCTTCAACCGTACATTTATTGCTACTGGGAACTTAAAACGAGCCAAATATTGGATGAAGCATTTAACTACAGAGTTGTGGCGGATGGTTGCATTGATATATTCTTTGAACTTAACAATCCTGCTGATAATTTTGTGATGGGCTTCTGCAAAAAATACACAGAGTTTCCGCTGACTAATTCGTTTCATTATGTTGGCATTCGTTTCTTGCCAACTATGTTTCCACAATTTTTCAATATAGATGCTTCAGCGATAAGCAATCGTTTTGAGAACTTAAGTACAATTATTCCTGAAATGTCTTTGTTTATTGCAGACAACTTTCAACCACAACAAACCATATCACAAATCAAAACATTGTTTGACAACTACATTAAATCTGCTAAAAAGTATAAAATTTAATGATGATAGTAGGCTGTATGAATCAATCAATATCATTCTTAAAAATTCTGGAGTACTCAATACAGAAACTGAGTTAGATACAGGTATTAGTTCAAGACAATTACGCAGGCTTTTTCAATTTTACATTGGCGATACAGCAAAAGTATTTAGTAAGGTGGTTCGCTTTCAAAATATTTTAAGGGCTAAACCTTCCACTCAAAGTTTAAGGCAGAACAAATTATCCTTTGATGCTGGCTATTATGACCAGGCACATTTTATAAAAGAATTTAAAATTTTTTACGGCGTTACACCCGGAAAAGTATTTGGAAGATAGATTTTGTCCGATTTATACAATGATTTATTTGTGATTTGTAAGAATTTTGTTTCATAAATCAAGGGGGTAATAATTATGAAACATTTCTTAGCAGCTATAACAATGGTTTGCTTTACTGCAAACGCATTTTCACAAAAAGATTCAATAATAAAAAATCAAATCAAGATGAAA
>JAYWIB010000477.1:0-2435 GCA_043789265.1 Chitinophagaceae bacterium | reverse complement strand
CTAAGAGAAATAAAAGTTTCATTTTTATGTGTTAGCGGTATTATTTATTTACAAAAATTGTTTCAGTAAAATTAGCTGTTAGTTAAATGATTTCATTTTTCAGCTAATAAAAGTGGAACCACAAGTTTTATCCTTTGTTACCGGATCTCCGGCGGATGATTTCTTGTTTTATTTTTTTTTAAGTATCATTCATTTACTTACTTTTGCCATCCGTTATTAATAAAATAACAGGGCCTATAGCTCAGTTGGTTAGAGCACCTGACTCATAATCAGGTGGTCCCTGGTTCGAGCCCAGGTGGGCCCACCACCAAAATTTGCCCGATTTTTTCGGGCAAATTTTTAGAGGGTATTTAACCTTTCGTTAACCCTTGTGGCAGGTACATTTGCCGCAATAAAATGTTTATGAAGAAAATAATATTTGCAGTAATAGCTTACAGTTTTTGTATGCAGGCCGCATCCGCCCAATCAAAAAAGAATGACTGGAAACAGGCAGCCATTGAACGTGCCGGCGATCACCTGATGATATCACTTACAAGCGATCACTGGAGCGGTGCACCCGACAGTATCAGCAGCCGCATCCGCAGTACTTCCCGGGGGCTTGCCTTTGCATTTATGATTAACAAGCCTTTTAAAACAGATCCTCACTGGAGTGTAGCGGTTGGTGTGGGAATAAGCAACAGCAGTATTTTTTTTAGAAACACCTCAATAGATATTACGGCTAAAGGAGCGATGCTTCCTTTTAGAAACCTCGACAGTATTGACCGGTTTAAAAAATACAAACTGGCCACTACTTTTCTTGAAGTGCCGATTGAATTGCGGTACACCCTGCATCCTGAAAAAGAAGGAAAAAACTGGAAGTTTGCTTTGGGTGCAAAACTGGGTACTATGCTGAATGCACATACCAAAGGAAAAACGTTTAAAAATAAAGATGGCGCCACCATCAATGCCTATACACTTAAGGAAAGCAGGAAGGCTTTTTTTAATACCACCAGGATTGCTGCCACTGCCAGAATTGGCATCGGAAATTTTTCACTTACCGGGTCGTACCAGCTTACATCTTTTCTTAAAGAAGGTGCAGGTGCATCCATTAAACCATATCAAATAGGCATCTGCATCAGCGGCCTTTAAAGCTTATAAAATATTAACGAATCCCGGAAGATGTTTCCGGGATTTTTGTTTTTCAATCAATAACTTTGCCGCTCATTTCAAATCATGAGCGACGAGATCAAACACGAATGTGGCCTAGCATTCATCCGCCTCCGCAAACCTTTCAGTTACTTTCAGCAACAACATGGTACCGTACTGTACGGGCTTAATAAATTGTACCTGCTGATGGAAAAACAACACAACCGTGGGCAGGATGGAGCAGGAGTGGCAGCAGTAAAATTAAATGTAGAACCGGGATATCCTTTTTTGCACCGCATACGCAGTTGCGCCAATCAACCTATTGCTGATGTATTTGTACAAATAGGAAAAGAAATCAATGAAATAGAAAAATATCAACCGGATATAAAGAATCATCCGGGATTGATGAAAGGACATTTTAATTTTTTGGGAGAATTGCTGCTCGGCCATTTACGCTATGGCACACAGGGAAAAAACAATGCAGAGTTTTGTCATCCTTTTATAAAACGGGATACTATACCGGCACGCAATCTTGCATTGGCAGGAAACTTTAACCTGGTAAATACAGAAGAACTTTTTGGGTTGATAAATATTGATCCCGGCGTATTTCAAAAACAAAGCGACCTGGCCGCCATGATGGAAGTAATTCATCATTTTTTAGTGAAGGCTGATGAAGTTTTTCCTGGAAAAATGGATGTGGCAAAAGTGCTTAAAAAGGCAGTACCGCTTTTTGATGGCGGGTTTAATTTTTGCGGACTTACCGGCAATGGAAATGCTTTTGTAATGAGAGATGCCCATGGTATAAGGCCTTCTTACTATTACATAAATGATGAGGTGATAGTGGCAGCAAGTGAACGGGCCGCCATACGAACTGCATTTAATGTAGGCGAAAACGAAGTGCAGGAACTAATGCCCGGATGTGCACTTCTGGTGGATGCAGAGGGCAACTACAGCATACAACAAATAGTGGAACCTAAAGAACGTAGGGCCTGCAGTTTTGAGCGGATTTATTTCAGCCGCGGCAGTGATGAAAAAATTTATAAAGAACGATCAGCGCTAGGCTATTACCTGAGCGAGGCTGTACTTAAGGCCATCAACTACGATTTAAAAAATACTATTTTTTCTTTTATACCCAACACTGCCGAAACGGCTTTTTATGGATTGCAGAAAGGGGCTGAAGATTATCTTACCAAAGTAAAAATAGAAAAGATATTAAGCTGGGGAAATGATTTTGATGAAGCAAAACTAACGGAGATGGTTAGCCGTAAAGTGCGTATCGAAAAAATTGCCATTAAAGATGTAAAGCTCCG
>JAYWIB010000476.1:0-2436 GCA_043789265.1 Chitinophagaceae bacterium | reverse complement strand
CAAAAAACAGCCGGCAGGTGATAAAAGCAATGTTGAGTACAAACAGATCAAGCACTATTAAAGACCGCTGCAGATAATGCTTCAATTGATTCTTCATAATAAATTGCGGGGGCTTATATCAGTTGAATTTGTTGTACATGGTTGATTAAAATACTGACTGGACGTTCAAAATTAGATACCATCAAAAAATTTGATGAACGCAAATTTAGGCCATTTATTATTGATACAATTAGTTTTGAGGCAGTGTAAGCGTAGTAAATAATTAAGGATGGAGTTTTTTAAAAGCAAGTATTATATAATAATACTGAAGTTTTTTCTTATTATTATCAAACATTATGTGGAAAAAAAAGTTATACTCTTATATTTTTAATAGAAAGCGGGCATGGTTTTTGTAAAATTTTATACGAATTTAAAAATAACACAGTTTTTGGGTATTTTTTGGAAATAATGTAAAAGATAATACGCTGTTGTGTTTTAAATTGCACAGTCCGGTATTACAATTTTTGAACCAGTGTTAGAATTTATTGAGTTTAAAAAAGTTTACTTTACACCCTTTGTAATATTCCGGCTTTGTATATCCCGACCTATATAACATTACCACCTCCAAATTTCATAAGATTAAGTGGTGTCTTTCAAAAAGGCAGTTTGCATTTTATTGCTGCATTTTTTTTTTAAACACTTTTTATAATACCGTAACCAAAACGCTTATATCCCGCCTTGAAAAAATCTGGCGAGGGTTTTTACTAATGTCAAATATTTGAGTGGGTACAAAATGCAAACGAAAAAAATCAGCAAAACAGCGGCAGGTATAGTGTGTTTATACAGGATTGCCTTTGCCTTATTTATATACTTGTTTACGGGTTTTACAACTTCCGGTAAAAATTATTATTTATCCAGTAAATCCGGAAGCGATAATTATACTGCAACACAGGCGCAAAACCTATCTACACCCTGGAAGAGTATTTCAAAGCTCAATGCAAATTTCTCCGGCATGGCAGCCGGCGACAGTGTATTGTTTAAAAGAGGTGAAACTTTTTATGGAAGTCTTACTCCCATTGTGTCAGGAATTATTTTTTCTGCTTATGGCACAGGAAATAATCCCATATTATCCGGTTTTACTTCAGTAACATCCTGGACATCCCTCGGTGGCAATCTTTGGAAAAGTGCTGCATTAAGCTATTCAAAAATGCCGTGTATGCTAATGGTTAATAATTGGGCCGTGGGCTATGGCAGGTTTCCAAACAGCGGATACAATTACCTGGAAACGCATTCTGGTACCAATTCCATCACTGACAATCAGCTATCCGGTACTCCTAATTTTAAAGGGGGCGAACTGGTGATTCGCATCAATGGATACGAATTGAACAGACATCCTGTTTCCAGCCACTCAGGCGCCACCATTACGTTTACCGGTAATACAAAACCCATAAGAGATAATTTCGGGTATTTCATACAAAATCATCTTTCGGCACTGGATGTACAAAATGAATGGTGTATAGACAATACTTCCAAAGCAATTACCATGTACAGCACCACATCCCCTGCAGGTGTAAAAGTAAGTACGCTTCAAAACGTTTGCAAGATTGATGGAGTAAATAATCTTACGTTTAAAAATATTTCTTTTGAAGGTGGCAATGGCAATACCGTAAGTATTGTAAGCTCATCGGGCGTAATTATAGATGGCTGTGAAATCACTAACTCGGGTATAAGTGCGGTAGCCTGTGCAGATGCCGGGAAGGCACTGTTTCAGAACTGCAAAATATACAACAGCTACGACAATGGTTTTGATTTGGATGATGACAGCAACAGCGGCATAATAATAAGAAACAATACTATCTCGAAATCCGGAACTGTGGCGGGCATGGGTTTGAGCGGCAGTGGATCGGTGCTGAATGGCGTGGGTATTGCAGGCTCAGGGCATATAATAGAGTATAACAATATTGACAGTTGCGGCTATACCGGTATTATATTTAAAAAAGGAAGCAATAACACCATCCGGTATAATTTTATAAACACCTATTGTTTTGTAAAACATGATGGCGGTGGTATTTATACCTGGAACAATGATATACCTGTGGCTACGGTATACACCAACAATAAAATAATTGGCAACATCATAATAAATGGCATTGGCGCCGCAGAAGGCACTGCCAATTTATCAAACCTGGATGTGGATGGCATTATGATGGATGACAACGCAAGCAATGTAACCATCACAGATAATACAGTAGCCAATGTACCGGGTTCGGGTATTTATATCCATAATAATTTTAACATGGATATACAGCGAAATACGGTTTTTAATTGTGGCTCTCAGCAGGTAAATTTTGCACACAATTTATCTATTGTAAATGGTGTCGAATCTCCATATACTACCCCTTTAAGAAACATTACTTTCAAAAAAAATATTTTGTTTTCTAAAACTCCCGACCAAAC
>JAYWIB010000475.1:0-8639 GCA_043789265.1 Chitinophagaceae bacterium | reverse complement strand
TTTCTAACCAGGATGCAAAAAATTCTTCTATCAATCAATCGCTTGATGTAAAACAAAAACAATTTTTAGCCGATGTGGGCGACGGTATATATAAGGCTTTTTATTCTGGTGGCACTGCAGATACTTTTGCCGTGGATAAAATTTTATACCGCAAAATAGATACTGTATATAACAGCAGGAGTGATTCAATATTTGTGTATGATACCAGTAGGCAGCAACCATTGTACAATGTGTCTTTTACTTACCTGGGTGCAGGCAAAGGCAACTACCGGCAGATAATCAACGCATCCAACGGCAGGGTGTTTCAATGGATACAACCTGATGAAGGAAACAACCGGCAGGGCGATTGGGAACCGGTGATATTACTTGTGTCTCCAAAAAAACTGCAATTGGTAACAGTGGCCGCATCCTATTTTATCAATGCCAAAACAGTGCTTAAAACAGAAGTGGCGGTAAGTAAATATGATGTCAATTTATTTTCATCGAAAGATAAATCAAACGACGATGCACTGGCAGCAAAACTGCAATTGATAAGTGATGATAAGCCCATAAGAATTTTTAAAAAACAATTGCAATTGCAATCGCTGATAGGGTACGAATATGTACAGCAAAACTTTAAACCGCTGGAACGCCTGCGCAATGTAGAGTTTAACCGTGACTGGAGCCTGCCTTATATAGTAAACCCTGCCGACGAACGGATTGCCAATGCAGGATTTAAATTGTATGATAAAAAAAGCAACAGCCTGCGCTATGACATTATCAATTACAACCGCAGCGATAGTTTCAATGGCTTCAGGCATACACTGGAGCATGCAATGGAAATATACAACTGGCGCATTACTGACAGGGTAAGCTTTACTACAGTGGATGCTGCCAGTCAGCAGGGCAGTTACCTGCGGCCAACCATCAACGTTAGTAAACTGCTTACACGTGTACGGAATATAAAAGTGGGTGGCAGCTACCTCGGCGAATACAATAGGCAACGCATCAAATTACTGGACACATTGTCTCCCTTGAGTTTTGGATTTAGTGTGTGGGAGGCATACATTAAGTCGGATGAAACTAAATTAGATAAATGGGGGCTAAGTTATTTTACACGGAATGATTTGTATCCGGTAAAAGATAAATTACTGAAAGCAGACAGGAGCGACAATATAAATTTTTATACAGAATTGCTCAGCAGCGAACGGCACCAGTTTCGTTTTAACGGTACCTACCGCAAACTGAATGTACTCAATGCAGCAGTGTCCCGGTTAAAAGCGGAGGAGAGTCTGCTGGGCAGGGCTGAATATTTAGTAAATGAATGGAAGGGATTGCTTACAGGAAATATTTTGTATGAAGTGGGTGCAGGGCAGGAGCAGAAAAGAGAATTTAGTTTTATAGAAGTGCCTGCCGGACAGGGTGAGTATACATGGAACGATTACAACAGTAACGGCCTTAAAGAACTCAATGAATTTGAAACAGCACTCTTTTCTGATCAGCGAAAATATATCCGGGTAAACACACCCACCAATCAATATGTAAAAGCAAATTACATTCAGTTTAATTACAGTGTGGATATCAATCCATCCGTACTTGCTGCATGGACAAAAGCAGTTGGGGCAAAAAAATTATTATCGAAATTAAGTGCCACTTCTTCGCTGCAGATAAATAAAAAAAATATTTCTACCGGCGGATTTGAGTTCAATCCATTTACTAAAAAAGTAGTGGACACCACCATACTTACACTCAGTTCTTTTTTATCCAACACTATTTTTTTCAACCGCATTCATCCGAAGTGGGGAATGGATGTGAGCCATGTTTTAAGCAATGGAAAATCGCTGCTTACGTATGGTGTGGAAAGCCGCCGCCTCCGCAGCCTGAGTTTTAAAGGACGCTGGAATATCAGTAAAAATTTTACCAGCAACATTACACTGCGTTCTGTTCTCAATCAACTGCTGACACCCAATTTCAGTAACAGAAATTACCTAATCCGTCAGCAGCTTGCAGAGCCTGCTGTAAGTTATGTAAATGATACCCGGCTCCGGTTTACACTTTCTTACAGCTACAGCAGCAAAAAAAATAGCCAGGGATTTGCAGAGCAGTCCATCAATCATATACTGGGTACCGAACTTAAATACAACGTTGTATCCAGCAGCACCGTCAATGCAAAATTTTCGCTTAATAATATTGATTTCAAATTTGCGCCCGGTGGTTCAGCCAATTCAACAGCAGGGTATATTTTATTAGATGGCCTGTTACCCGGAAAAAATTATTTATGGAATCTTGAATTTACCAAACGGCTTTCGGGTAATATTGAAATGAGCCTGCAGTATGATGGCCGCAAACCCGGCACAGCAAGAACAGTGCATATTGGCCGGGCTTTGGTAAGGGCAATTTTTTAAAACACATTGTATGTTGGAAATAAATAAAAAAACGTTCAGTTTATGTTGAACGTTTTTTATTATTAAATTATACTTCGTAAATTTTATTACTGCAACAGCAGCAATATTTAAATATCATTTCAGTTTTTCTTCCAGTCAGGCAGCCGGCCTGGGGTATACGGTGCTTTGTATTTTTCAAGCTGGCTTTCTATCTGTTCAATATTAGCAGCGGCAGATTTAAGTGCTGCTAAAATGTATTCAAAATTATCAGCAACAAAATTATACGAGGTTCTAAATGTTGCGGTAGGAGCTGAGGTGGTAGACCACAATGCGCCGGTGATTTGATCCACCCTGTCTTTTAATGACAGTGGTAACGATGATTCAAATTTAATTCTTAAATTATCTCCGTTAATTTTTCTGTTGATGGCTTCCAGATTTTTTTCAATCTCCAGCACCTGTGTATACATGCCCGCTGGTACAGCAGAAGCATCCAGTACGGCTTGTTTAAGGTAGCTAAGTTTGCCTGCAATATCGCTGCGGAATGCATCAGCCCCATTCAGCGCACGGGAAAGTTCGGCTGCTTTTTTATTAAACGAATCCAATGATTTTCTATCTGCTGCTGTTATCACCGCATTGTTAAGCGGTACACAATTAAATGATTGCGTGCCGGCCAGTTCAGTAAATTTTCCGCCCGCAAATTGCTGCAACGAAACTTTATATACACCCGGCGTTACCATGTAGCCGGCATCAGGCGTGTTCCATGCATATGTATCATCAAAGGGTGTAAAGCTGATGGGCTTAAAGGGAAGATACCGCAGGTCCCAACTCGTGCGGTTAAGCCCTTTGCTGACGCCTGTTTTTATTTTTCGTATTACATTGTTTTGTGTATCTGTAATGGTAAATAGCAAATATGGCTCCTGTTCTTCTGCTTCTTTAAACAAAGAATCGTAGGATGGAAATGCGATGTCTTCACCTTTTTCCTGTTGCTCTTTCTCAGCATCCCTTCTTTTTTGCTTTAATGTTTTTATGTCGTCTTTTATATAATAAGTAAACACAGCACCCAGTGGCGGATTGGCTGCAGTAAAAAAATTAGCACCCTGAAAACCCCTGCCTGCAAAACCCAGGGGATTTGATTCTATATACATCAGCGCATCTTTTACGGGTAGTATGGCAGCCCGCTGCTGTAGTGTTTCTTTTGTAAGATGTCTCAATGCACTGTAATCGTCCAGTATGTATACACCCCTTCCGAATGTAGATACTACCAAATCATTTTCCCTGCGTTGTATCTCAATGTCCATTACTGTAGTGGTAGGCAGTCCATTGGTACATTTCATCCATTCTTTTCCTCCATCCACAGTTACATACAAGCCAGATTGTGTACCCGTAAACAATAGCCCTTCTTTTATATGGTCTTCTGCAATGCAGTAGGTACTTCCTTTTTCCGGCAGATTGCCTTTAATAGAAAACCACGTCTTTCCTCCGTCCAGTGTTTTAAAAAGCATAGGCTTGTAATTACCCGCCGTTAAACCCTGGCAGGCAGCATAGGCAGTCATTTTATTATGGCGTGATGCTATGATGTGGTGTACCCGGATGAATTCATTTACACCAGCCGGATCAGCAGATCTTATCCATGTTTTTCCACCATCATAAGTTGCATACAGTTGTCCGTCAGCAGTGCCTGCATACAATATGTTTTCATCCAGCGGCGATTCGGCAATGCTGCTGATGGTTGCAAGTGATCCTTTGGATGCCAGTTCATCTATGCTCCAGCTACGGTTCATCAGCCGCTGAATTTTTTGGGGTACGCCCCGGGTTAAGTCGGGGCTGATTACATCCCATGTATTACCCCTGTCGTTGCTGCGAAAAATTTTGTTGGCGCCAAAGTACAGCCGCTGGTTATCATGCTGTGATATCAGCAGCGGTGCATCCCAGTCAAAGCGGAAACCGCTGTCAATGCTGTTTACAGGTTGTATAAACAATTGTTCGCCTGTTTTTTTATCATACCTTACCAGGCCGCCATTTTGCGATTGTGCATAAATGATGTTGTCATCTTTCCAGTCGGCCTGTGTTTCAAAGCCATCACCACCCAGTGTAAATGTCCACTCACGGTTAGTAATACCCGAAGAATGAATGTTACGGGATGGGCCTGTTAAACTGTTGTTGTCCTGCGTGCCTATGTACACATTGTAAAAGGGCAGTGCATTGTCTGTACTTACTTTGTAAATTTCGGTGATGGGCAGGTTTGCCTTAAAGTCCCAGTGCTGCCCCATATCCCATGTTTCGTACACACCGCCATCGTTGCCCGACAGCAGGTGTTTTGTATTGGATGGATCAATCCACAGTACATGATTGTCTACATGTTTATGTTTTTCGCCCAGGGCTTTAAATGTTTTGCCGCCATCTTTACTTACCTGTATCAGCAAATCCATGCTGTACACTTTGTTTTCATCTTTAGGGTCAGCAAAAAGTTTTTGCATATAAAATGGATAGGCAGAAACATGGGTGCTTTGTTTACTCCAGCTTGCGCCACGGTTGGTGCTTTTGTATACTCCAAAATCTTCTTTGGCCTGTACAATGGCATATAAAATATCGGGATTCGCCGGAGAGATAATCATACCGATTCTTCCAACATTTTCTGCAGGCATGCCCTTCATTATTTTTTGCCAGGTAGCACCGCTGTCTGCACTTTTATACACCGCACTTTCTGGTCCGCCGCTGATGCTGGTGTATCCATTACGCATACGCTGGTGTGCCACTGCATACAGCACCATGCTGTTGCGTGGGTCCATATGTACTTCAAAGCAGCCTGTGTATTTGCTTAGCTTTAATGATTGCGTCCATGTTTTGCCGCCATCGGTTGTTTTATATATTCCCCTGTCCCCACCTTCATTGCGGATAGAACCATATGCCGCAGCATACACTGTAGCACCATTTGCAGGATCTATTGCGATGCCTCCAATGTGTTCCGATTGCTGCAGCCCCATATTTTTCCAGTTTTTTCCACCATCCTCACTTTTGTAAATACCATCACCATACATGGCGTTTACCTGGTTATTGTTTTCTCCTGTTCCCACCCAGATAATATTGGTATTAGTGGGGTCAATGCGAACACATCCCATTGCAAAACTGCTCTGGCCTTCAAAAGTTGGATTGAATGTAACACCATGATTGGTTGTTTTCCAAAGAGAGCCATGCCCCGATGCCACAAAATATTCACTGTTGTCTGCAGGGTTTACAGCAATGTCAATTACTCGTCCGCCGGTAATAGCGGGGCCAATACTGCGGAAGCTAAGCGCTGCAAGAGAAATGTTTTTTAATGAATCGCCGGCAGGTGCTTTTGCAATGGGAGAATTTTTCTTTTGTGCGGATAAAAATGAAGAGAGCAGGAGCAACACTGCCCCGGCAATTTTTTTAAGTGGAAGCATATCAGTTTTTTTGGAAGACTAATGTAGTGTAAAAAATACTCTGCCATCTTCCGTTTATCAAAAGAATATTTTTACCGTAAATTTTTTTAGTGAGTAAACTTCCCAGTGTTGTAGCAGTAATCTGTTTATACTTTTAAAAAGTCACGAAACCAGTATCCGGAATCTTTAATGGTACGCAATTGTGTTTTACGATCTGTATGTACCAGTCCAAAGCGTGGTGTGTATCCCTCTGCCCATTCAAAATTGTCCATCAGTGTCCATGCAAAATAGCCACCGATGTTTATGTTATTTTGTTTGGCTTTATAGAGTGCAGCAAGATGCTGCTCAAAATAAGCGATGCGTTGCGGATCATATACCCGTGCATTTTTTAGTTCATCTTTAAAGGCAGCGCCGTTTTCAGTAATGATAATTTTTTTTACCGACCCATATTTCCAAAATCTTTTAATGATGCGGTAAAAACTGTCTGCATTTATTTCCCAACCCATAGCAGTATGCGGCACTTTGCGTGTGCTTGCTTTTACTTCAGATGCCTGTACAATGGGGATGAGTTTATTGTGACGGATGGTTACAGGAAAATAGTTTTGCAAGCCAATAAAATCAAAATCAAAAGTCATCCTGGCTGTGTACTTCCATGCTTTGGTTTGCAGCTCCAGCTTTTCTAGAAATTTAAAATCGTCTCTCGGATATCCTTTGCCCAATGCAGGCTCTATAAAAAGGCGGTTCATCAAAACGTCAATGCGGTGTGCTGCAGTTTTATCTTGTGACGAATCGGTATAAGGGATAATTTCTGAGCAAGAGAAACTTGTACCGATGTGTGCATTCTTTACCAGCGAGCGGATGATGCGGCCTCCGTCTGCCTGCGCCAGCACCGCATGGTGAATGGCAGGTATAAAATTTATCAACCCAGTTTTGCCAGGAGCATGTTTCCCCAGCATGTAGCCCAGGCTGGTAAAACCCATGGGTTCATTTAATACAATCCAGTTTTTTACCCGGTCGCCAAATGCTTCGGCACATACAGTGGCAAAGCGTGTAAACCATTGCAGCATTCGGTAAGCAGTCCACCCGCCTTCTTTTTCCAGCGCCTGTGGTAAGTCCCAATGATATAATGTGATAAAAGGTGTTAATCCCAGCAGCAGGCATTCGTCAATTACATTGTTATAAAAAGCTATGCCTTCTTTATTAATCCGCCCGGTGCCATCCGGCAATATCCTGCTCCACGAAACAGAGAACCGGAATACAGTGAACCCCAGCGCTCTTACCAGCAATAGATCTTCTTTATATCTATGATAAAAGTCGCAGGCTTCTGCTGGTTTTGCTCCTCCTCTAATTTTCCCCTGCCTGCGGGCAAAGGTGTCCCATATAGAAGGAGTACGCCCATACATAGAAACAGCGCCTTCGTTTTGTGCAGCCGCAATGCCCACTCCCCACAAAAAATTTTTTCCAAAAGATGCTGCTTTCATAAAATATTATAACAATCAAATGTGGCGAAAACAAATTACGAAGCAATGTTAATTTATAATTAAGGGCTCCAGTTTTATAAAAGAAAAAGACGCCCCTTTTAAAGGGCGCCTTTACAATAAATACATTATTCTTTTTATCCAAACAATCCACCTTTCTTAAATGCTCTTACTCCTTCACCAATTTTAAATCCATTGTGATACACTTCTATTTTATAATCTCCCACCAGGAAATCTGAATTTTGTTTCCAGTCGAAACTAACTATCTGGCGTTGTCCCTGTGTGTAGTTCACCTGTACTTTTTGCGTAAAAGTTTTATCACCTTCCTCTCTTGTAGTAAACATACCTGAACCCATTGCTTCCACTGCAACCGGTTTTCCATCAGGGCCGGTAATGCATACATACAAATCTTTCATGCCCGAAGTGGCAATCCTATTTTCGTCGAGTGTAAACGAAATGCGGAGCACATCTACTTTTTTTGCTTTGGTAGTTTCTTTTTCTTTGCCGCTTTTTTTCATTTGAATACCGGCAATGTTGAAACCGGAAGCATGCAGTGTAGAGCCTACATCAATGATATCCTCACGTTGTTTAATTACTGTTTTTGCAGAATCAAAATATTTTTGCGCCACATCCCGTTCCTGCGTTACCACCTCTTTTTCCTGGGTAAGTTTTACATTCTCACCTTTCAGCGCTTCTATTTGTTCTTTATAACTTGCTATATCTGTATTAAGCGATTCAATCATTTCTTTAGCCTGCGCCAGCTCAGCCTTAGAAGCATTTGCTTTAGAAAGAATGCTCTGAATCTTTGATCTTTTCTCTGCTATCTCCCTGTCTTTGGCAGTAATGGTGCTGTCTTTTTTTGCATTGGAGGTTTTAAGTGCATCGTAGCGCATGGTAGCCTCATCCAGTAAACTTTTTAAAGTATCTTTTTCAGTAACCACCGAAGCATACTGCGTATCTTTTTGCTGAATGGTTTCTTTTACTTTGCTTTTATCCCAAATAATATAACCCCATGTGCCGAGTAAAGCAATGACAAGGCCAATTGTGGAAAAAAAGCGCCAGTCGGTCTTGGGAGGTTCTGGTGGTGGTGGAGGAGTGCCTGCTGCTGAAGGAAAATTTTCGAATGCCATAATGTTGATTTTTCTTAGTGAATGATTGTTTTGGTTTTATCTTGAAAAATTTGAACCTAAAGTAAGGAAAAACCTTTAAAGAATACACAATAGTTTTCCCAAAACCATGCCAGTGTTGTGGATTACTATGCAGCTCAAATTTATTATTAAGTTCGTGGCGCATAAGTTTATAAATAAAACAGAATGGTATGATAAGAACAATTGTACTGCTGATGTTTTCGATGTGTTTATGGCTCTTGCAGGTATTGGCATAAGAAAACAACA
>JAYWIB010000474.1:0-2445 GCA_043789265.1 Chitinophagaceae bacterium | reverse complement strand
GTGCCAGTAAGCCTGCCCATGCCATACCCATGTATACACAAATGATACAGCAACTGGAAATGGATTTGGGCAAAAAAATCTTTACCGGGGAGTTTGGTGCCGGTATGAAAGTAACGCTGCTGAATGACGGCCCTGTTACAATATGTATTGACACAAAAAATAAAGAATGATAAAAAATATTAACCTTAATGAGGCACAGCATACTGTGGATGAATGGATAAAAACAATTGGAGTAAGATACTTTAATGAATTAACCAACCTTGGGATTCTGATGGAAGAAACCGGGGAACTAAGCAGGCTGATGGTTAGAATATATGGTGAACAATCATTTAAGAAAACTGAGGCTGCTCCTGCTTCTGCAGAAGATATAAAAGTAAAACTGGCCGACGAAATGGCGGATGTATTGTGGGTGCTGATTTGCCTTGCCAACCAAACTGGTGTAAACCTTACTGAGGCCCTGCAAAAAAACTTTGAAAAGAAAAATGCAAGGGATGCAGACCGGCATTTGAACAATGATAAATTGAAATAAAAAGGGTCATGACAAATTTCTTGAAAAAACTGATTGGATATTTCGACCAGGAAAACATTTCTTACATGCTTTCCGGAAGCGTTGCAATGAGTATTTATTCTTTACCAAGATTTACCCGTGATTTTGATTTTATTGTTCACCTGCAACCGAAAGATGCTGATGGTATTATCCAATATTTTAAAGAAGGATATTATTGCAATCCGGATGCAGTGAATGAAGCTATAATAAATAAGAGCATGTTTAATATCATTGATTATGAGAGCAACTATAAAGCAGATTTTATTATTCTGAAAGATGAGCCTTACCGCCACACGGAATTCCAAAGAAGAAAAGAAGTAAATTTTCTTGACATGAAAATAAGCCTGGTGTCTCCCGAAGATTTGATTGTTTCAAAAATTGCATGGATACAAGTTTTACAAAGCGATATGCAGAAAGAAGACATAAAAATTTTGCTGCAAATGAAAAACATTGACCTGGGATATATACATAAATGGGTCGCTGCACTAAAATTAAATACCTTTAAATTACTTTAATCATGACAGATACACCACAACATATAAAAGAACTGCAACTGAAACTGTGGCTGGTGAAAACGCCTGAAGAAAGGCTGCTCCAGTTTTTAAAAGACAATGACAGTATGTGGAAAGCCATCGTAAATGCAAAAAAAGAACTGAACATTCCTTTTGATATAAATGAATACCGCCGTTGATTTTTTAAGTGGCTGTGCGTTGTTTCTACAATAACCTGCCTGCTTTCTTTTCACTTCTTGTGATACCTCATTTTATTCTACGTGGTGCCCGTAGCGGCTTACATTTTTTTTTGATTGACAGCGTTAATAAAAATGGAACCTTATTTTTGCCAGATTATGGCAAATGATACAAACAATTTTGCAGCGCTGATAGCACACTGCAAAGAATATGGTTACATATTTCAGTCAAGCGAAATTTATGATGGACTTGCAGCCGTGTACGACTATGGTCAGAATGGTGCACAGTTGAAAAAGAATATCCGGGATTACTGGTGGAAGAGCATGACCCAGTTGCACGACAATATTGTGGGCATTGATGCTGCCATTTTTATGCATCCCACCACGTGGAAGGCGAGCGGACATGTAGATAATTTCAGCGACCCGATGATTGATAATAAGGACAGTAAAAAACGATACCGGGTAGACCATTTGATAGAAGCCCATGCCGAAACCCTGCCCGACGCTGAAGGCAAGGCATTGATTGAGGAGATGGAAGCATTGCTTGCTAAAGATGATTTTGCCGGATTGAAATTATTGATTGACAATAAAAAAATTGCCTGCGCTATCAGTAAAACATGCAACTGGACGGAGGTGCGCCAGTTTAACCTGATGTTTAAAACAGAGTTTGGCGCCGTGGCTGCTGACAATCCGGATGAAAATATTGTATACCTGCGTCCGGAAACAGCACAGGGTATTTTTGTAAACTTTTTGAATGTGCAAAAAACCGGGCGGATGAAAATTCCTTTTGGAATAGCACAAACAGGCAAGGCTTTCCGCAACGAAATTGTAGCAAGGCAGTTTATATTCCGCATGAGAGAATTTGAACAAATGGAAATGCAGTTTTTTATAAGACCCGGCAGCCAGATGGAATGGTATTCTTACTGGAAAGAGGAAAGAAAAAAATGGCACGAAAGCCTGGGCATACCTGCAGAAAAATTACGCTATCACAATCATGTAAAACTGGCGCACTATGCAGATGCGGCGCTGGATATAGAATTTGAATTTCCTTTTGGGTGGAAAGAGCTGGAAGGCATTCATTCCCGTACAGATTTTGACTTATCGCAACACCAGCTATACAGTAAAAAAAAGCTGCAGTATTTTGACAATGATTTAAATGAAGAGGGCAAGCCGTATGGTAATTATGTACCTTATGTGGTGGAAACATCTG
>JAYWIB010000473.1:0-8663 GCA_043789265.1 Chitinophagaceae bacterium | reverse complement strand
ACAAGCAGGCTCCCTTTGGCTGGGTAAGGGTTAGGGAAAAAATTGATGCGGTGGAAATTAAACATTACCACCTGATGCCAATGGGCAACGGCAAACTTTTTTTGGCCGTGAAAGCAGGTATCAGAAAACAAATAAAAAAACAGGCCGGAGATTTCATTCATGTCACGCTGTTTGCTGACGATATGCCCGTGGAAATTCCGGAAGAATTTAAATGCTGTCTGCTGGATGAACCCAATGCCTTTGAAAACTTTATGAAATATACAGACGGGGAACAAAAGGCTTTTATTGACTGGATTTATTCCGCCGGCAAAGAAGATACAAGAATTGAGCGTATGGCAAAGTCCATAAACAAAATAGCACGGGGACAAAAACTGGCCAATGATAAAAAGCATCTTTGGCCCATTTTCAAAAATTTATTTTCTATCCCCTGCAAGTTGTTGTACTTTGTTTTAAATAAATTCCTTTAAACAAATTTCCGGTAATGAACGAACGGCTGCTGCAGTTTATATGGCGTTTTCAATATTTTGATAAGATGGCGCTTAGCACCACCGATGGTGATACGCTTTTCATACTTCATCCCGGCACATTAAATACCAACCAGGGGCCCGATTTTTTAGAAGCTAAAATAAAAGCAGGCAAAACTATCTGGGCAGGCCATGTGGAGCTGCATGTATACAGCAGCGACTGGGTACTGCACGGCCACAGCAATGATGTAAATTACCAGAATATTATTTTGCATGTAGTATGGGAAAACAATACAGCACCGGCATTGCCCTTTCCCGTACTGGAGTTAAAGGGCAGGGTGGCCGGCCTGCTGCTGAAGCGGTACAGCGATTTAATGAAAGCGCCAGTATTTATCCCGTGCGAAAAAATTATACAGCAGGCGCCACCCATTACGTGGCTGGCATGGAAGGAAAGCTTACTGGTGGAAAGACTGCAGCAAAAAGCAACCGCCGTATACAGTTACCTGCAGCAAAATAACAGCCATTGGGAAGAAACATTCTGGTGGATGCTGGCAAAAAACTTTGGTGCAGTGGTTAACAGTGGATCCTTTGAATCCATTGCCCGGTCGCTTCCGCTAAGCATACTTGCCCGGCACAAAAATCAGTTGCACCAAACCGAGGCACTGCTTTTCGGGCAGGCCTTACTGTTAGCAGGAGATTTTACAGAAGATTATCCCATTCTTTTGCAAAAGGAATACCGTTTTCTGCAAAAAAAATATGCATTGGTGCCGCTGGCACTGCCGCTGCATTTTTTACGCATGCGACCCTCCAATTTTCCGGGTATAAGGCTGGCACAGCTTGCCATGCTTATCCACCACAGCAGTCATTTATTTTCAAAAATAAAGGAAACTGTTTTGCTGAAAGATGTTATTGCCCTGCTGGATGTTACGGCCAATGATTACTGGCATTATCATTACAGGTTTGATGAGGCTGCAGCATATAAACCAAAGCGCATGGGCAGGCAGATGATTACAAATATTTTAATCAACACCGTGGCGCCAATACTTTTTGCTTACGGCCATATGCACCGGGAAGACCTGCTTAAAGAGCGGGCATTAAAATGGCTGGAAGAAATGCAGCCGGAAAAAAATGTAATTACCAATGGCTTTGCAGCACTGGGGATTGAAAATAAAAATGCATGGGATTCGCAGGCATTGATACAGCTAAAGAAAAATTACTGCAGCAGCAAGCGCTGCCTGGAATGCGCTGTGGGCAACAAGCTGCTTAAATAAATTTTAAATTACTATTCTTCGTTTTTAAATATTTACATAAGTTATTGCTACCTCCACATCCGGATGAAGGCTCAGCATAACCGGGCAAAATTCTGCTGTACGTTTTAATATAATTGTTTCTTTTTCATCTAATACAATTGATGTGGGAAATGTTAATGTAACCTCAATTTTTGCAATGCGCCTGGGGTCGCTGGCCATATGTTTTTGTACAGATGCTGTAGTACCTTTTAATTCTAATTCCATTGACGATGCCTTTATGGCCATGGTGGTTATCATGCAAGTGGCCAGTGCAGTACAAACCAAATCAGTCGGAGAAAACCGTTCACCCTTTCCTTTATTATCTGCCGGTGCATCTGTTTCAATAGTTGTATTACTCCGCTCATGTATGGCTGTACATCTTAAATTTCCTTCGTATGCTATTGTAGCTGTCATTGTATTATTTTTGCCTAAATTTACTCAGTAAACATTCATCATGTATAAAATATTTTTCACAGCCTTTGTTATATTATTTTCTTTGTGTACCACTGCCCAGGAAACTAAAAAAAATAAAAGAGAAATAAAAAAAGAGCGTATTAATGCCCTAATAAAGCAGGAAGAAGAAGGCGTGATAGCCTACCGCAAACATACCGTGTACGGGCTTAAACTTACCAATGATGGCTACGGTTTTTTTATGGAAGTGGGGCGGGGGCAGTCAGTAAATAAATCGCTGTTGTTCCAGCTCGACTTTGCCGAGCGCAAGCATCCCAAGGAAGATAAGCAAACTAATCCCTTTTTTCCTTCCACGCCATTTATTTTTGGTAAAATAAATTTCTTTTATCCATTAAAGCTGGGCTTGCAGCAGCAAATTGTACTGGGCAACAAAACAAATAAAAATGGTGTATCTGTTACCGGCAATTTTGGCGGAGGTATTTCATTGGGTTTATTAAGGCCGTATATGCTGGACGTAACAGACACTGCTACAGGTGGGCGAAAAAATATAAAGTATGATGGACCCGACAGTACGTTGTTTACCAACAGCAACGAGTTAGTTTCATTAAATGTAGGCGGGCCAAGGTTTGGAACAGGCTGGGGAAGCATGAAGCTTACACCGGGTGCATATGCTAAAGCCGCCCTGCGTTTTGATTATGGCAGGTACAATGAAATGGTAAATGCGCTGGAAGTGGGCATTACTGCAGAAGTGTATTCCAAAAAAGTTCAGCAACTTGTGTTTGTAAAACCTAAGCGGCTTTTTTTTAATGCTTATGTAGCCATCATGTTTGGCAGAAGAAAATAAGCAACAAACAATCGTTTTATCTGTATTACATTTTCACCTTCTTTGTTTTTAGATAGATATTTATGACAATGTTACCGGTAATAGATGGAGCCGTGGAGCAGCCGCTTAAAAAGCCCAACTGGCTAAGAGTAAAGCTGCCCATTGGAGAAGAATACAAACATGTACGCAGCCTTGTAGATACACATAAGCTGCACACCATTTGCGAAAGCGGCAACTGCCCAAACATGGGCGAGTGCTGGGGCGAAGGCACGGCTACCTTTATGATACTCGGCAACATTTGCACCCGCAGTTGCGGCTTTTGTGCAGTAGCCACCGGCCGCCCCGAAGCAGTTGATTGGGATGAGCCACAGCGTGTGGCCGAAGCCATCCACCTGATGAAAGTAAAGCATGCCGTAATTACTTCAGTTGACAGGGATGAGTTGCCCGACCAGGGCAGCATTATCTGGTACAATACTATCAAAGCCGTAAGGGCGTTAAATCCATTTACCACACTCGAAACATTGATACCCGATTTTAGAGCCGATGCTGCCTGCATACAGCGGGTGGTGGAAGCCGCACCCGAAGTGGTTTCTCACAATATTGAAACAGTGGAAAGGCTTACCAAAAAGGTACGGATACAAGCTAAGTACTGGAGAAGTATGGAAACGTTACGCAGCCTGAAGCAGGGCGGTATGCGTACCAAAAGCGGCATCATGCTCGGTCTGGGCGAAACCAAGGAAGAAGTGGTGCAAACCATGCAGGATCTTGCAGACAATAAAGTGGATGTAATTACCATCGGCCAATACCTGCAGCCTTCTAAAAAACACCTGCAGGTTCAGCGATTTGTACACCCTGATGAATTTAAAGAACTCCGTGAAATTGGCTACCAGCTTGGTTTTGATTATGTGGAAAGCGGGCCGCTGGTGCGTTCATCTTACCACAGCGAAAAACATGTGATAGCAGGGTGGGGGAGGGCTAAGTGGATGGAGGAACAAGCTGCAGGTACCTTTCAATAGAAATGCATTCTCCCTCTTTTTTTAAATCATCAATAAGCCGCTGCAGTTTATCCAGCAGCGGTTGACCGCAATCTTTTTTTACATAAGCGGGTAAATTAAAACCGTTGATATCTGTAAACTCCCAGGGATGAAAATATAAATTGAGGTAACCATCTTTGTGCAATGTATGCAGTGCAAGCTTTTTAAAAACAGCGTAAGGAAAATTTTTAAACGATAGCCAGAAAAGTGGAATCCTCAAGCCCGGCGTTACCGATGCCGGCAGCCGCCATACAGCTTTTTCATTATAAATATTTCTTGGTAAATGAGTGTAGTTGTAGCGGCCCGGCAGCCAGGTGGGGTTAATGGACGAATCATAAAAATAACCGGCAGCTTTTACTGCCTCCATATTTACCGGCCTCATCCTCGGCATACGGAGTCCGGTAACTTTTTTACCACAAATATTTTCAAGTGCCTGCTTAGATGCAGCCAGGTCATCTTCTTTAAATGTACCATGATAAAATGTATGAGAACCAATTTCATGCCTGGCAGATAACTGCTGCATTACCTGCTGGTGATGCAGTGCAAAATTGGCTGTGGTAAAAAGCGTACACTCTGTATTGGTGCTGTTAAGTATGGGCAGCAGTGCGTTCAGCCCCCGGCTGCCCACTTCCATTTGCTGCTGCGGTGCAATAGTAAATTTATAATCCAGCGAAATGTCAAATTCCTCTACATCAAAAGTGAGCAGTATATAATTGTTTTTTTCCGGCATACGGGTAAGGGTTAGTTAGTAAATCTTTGCTTTAGCCCCTGCTGCAAATTTACTTTTAAAAACTGCTGCGTATATACCTGTACGGTAATAATAACCCACACCAAAAAACAAGGCAATGCCTTTAATGAATAAGGACGTACAATGTGCAGGCGTACATATGGCGTAAATAAATCTGAATAAGAAAAACTGGTGAGCAGCAATGCAAATACAAACACGATATTTACCAGCCGGGATGGCGGCTGCATTACATACCAGATGCATACAGCAGGAAATGCAATGATGTATGTGGGGTTTTCTGATCCGTTGCTGAAGATAACAGTAAAGATGAGTACCGAACATAACATGTACAGCCGAAAGCGCATGTCAGAAAAATATTTGTAATTAAAATATTGTCCGCCAAAAGCAATCAGCGCAGGCAGTATAACCTGTGTATCTTTTAGCCAGGTCCATTTAAAAATACGGCGCAGCATACCCATCACAGAAATATCCTGCAGGTCGTTGCCGGCGAGGTGTATATTTTTATCTGCTTTAAATACAAGTGAATCATACCAGTCACGATAGCATTGAATGATGTAAGAAGGTGGTGCCAGTAACGAAGGCGCCAGCAAAAACACCGTTGCCCAAACAGCCGTCCACAGTATAAAATTTATTTTGTTCCGGCTGAAGAAGAAAAAAGCAAAGCCCACAATGCCGTAAATTTTTATAAAGCTGGCAAGCAAAATAAAAAACAATGCCGGGCCATTTTTATTTTCATTGATAAAACAAAAGCCTAAAATAATGCATGCAGCAATCAGCGGATTTATCTGCAGCCAGGCAGCGGCCGTCATCATTTCATGTGCACACAGTATCAGGATGGCATTCTGATATTTTTCCTGCAGGGGTAATTTGCGGATGGCAAAATACAAAGCTGCAGTATTCAGCATCACCCAAAAAAATACGCCCAGTTTATCGGGCATCGATGCAAAGGGTGCAATTACAAGGCTGAAGACAGGCCCGTAATGATTGCTGTCTTCATACAAGGCCGGGTAATCTGCATACAGGTTTATACGCTCCATGGTATGCACATACACGTATTTAAAAATAAGATAGTTGTTTAGTTCCGATCTTATTATTTCGCTGAGTACTGCAAAGAAGGAAAGGCCAAACCACAGGCCGGTGGCCAGTTTCCGGTTAAAAAGAAAAGCGCCGGATAAAAACCAGTTTTTTATTTTTATAAACGTCATATAAATAAAGAGCGGTTAAAAATTTTTTTCTTTAACAATATAATGCGGACGGTTTTTACTTTGCATAAACAATTTGCCGAGATAAGTGCCAATGATACCGAGTATCATTAACTGCAGGCCGCCAAAAAAAACAATGGTAACAATGATGGATGCCCAGCCCGATACTGCCAAGCCAAAATATTGCGACAATAAAACATAAGGAATATACAGCAGTGACAAAAGCGAAAAACTAAAGCCAAGATAAATAGCCACAGTAAGTGGTTTGGTACTAAAAGAGGTAATGCCTTTTAATGCAAACTGCAGCATTTTTTTTACAGTATATTTTGACTGCCCTGCCTGCCGCTCTGCGGCATGATAAGGAATACCCACCTGCTGAAAGCCAAGCCATTTTACCAGGCCACGCCAGAACAAATCGGCCTCTGTAAAATTACGCATCAACTGAGCCACCCGTTTATCCACCAGCCTGAAATCTGCGGTGCCGCTTTCCAGTTCAATATCTGAAAGCCTGTTAAGCAGCCGGTAAAAAAAAGAAGAACTTTTTCTTTTTAATAATGACAACTCTTTGTCTTCATTTCGGATGCTGTAAACAATGTCAGCACCTTCTTCCCATTTTTTTATCATCTGCGGAATCATTGAGGGCGGGTGCTGCAGGTCGCCGTCCATGCTTATCACACAATCGCCACGGCTCATATCCATACCTGCTTTCAGCGCATTCTGATGGCCGAAGTTTCTTGAAAAAGAAATAAAAAAAAGATTGTTTGTATGCAGTGCAGCTACCTTAATATCAGGCAATGTATTGTCGGTACTCCCATCGTCAATAAAAATTATTTCAAAGGCATAGCCCGTTGGCGCTATTGCTTCTGCAATTTTGCTGATGATAAGGCGGATATTGCCTTCTTCATTAAAAACAGGGATAATGATGCTTACAAGTGCTGGCATTTAAAACGCAGTTATTTTGTCGGCTAATATAAACAAAATTTAATGCGTCTATATAATGTTAGTTTTAATTCTTGAAGGCAGGTCTGGCAACTTTGAAAGGTGGATGAACATAACGGCATACACTGCTGATGTAGCTTGCAAAACTTAACTCTGAAAAATTACACAGGGTGCAGCTTTAATCTTTTAATCGGTTGGGAATATCCATTTGTGAATGCAGAATCCTAATCACATCTAATTCAGCATCAGTTGTGATATAAAAAATTAAATGGGCATTCACTTTAAAATATTTATAACCTTTCCTCAAATGTTCTGCAGACTTCCCTGCATTAGGTTCAGTGCATAAAACATCAATTACCTCAATTATGTCGTTGTAATATTTGTCAGCTTGATTTAACGACCATGTTTCAACCGTATAATTCCAGATATTACCCAGGTCTATATAAGCCTCTTCACGAATTATTAACCGTAGTTTTTTCATTTTAAGCCAGCATGCAATTTTTTAAGATGTTCCTTTGGATCAAAGTTTTTTATCCGGGCACTTTTCTCTCCAATTACAAGTGCCTTTACGACTAATTTCTTCTTTTTCTCTTCCTCTTCTAACATTCGAAGTGCCGAACGGATTACTTCACTCGCCGAATTGTACCGGCCAGAAGCAACTTCTTTTGAAATAAATTGATCATAGTGTTGTCCCAATAAAATTGAGGTATTACGTGCCATAAAGTAATTTTAACCCAAATATACCAATGTTTGGTATTTATGTATGCGTAGTATAAAAAAAAATAAGTCGGCAAATGTGCCTGATATTCTGGCCTTTTTTCACTTGTAAAAAATTAAACATCAGGAAAAATATACAGCCTGTTATAAAAGGTCAGTAAAAAAATTTCATTACATAGCAGCACGCTGTTTGCGGATACTCAATAGTATAGATAGATGTTTCGTAAATTTTGATTCGGGAAAAATATAAATTTATCAGATATCACCGGGGAGCTGATTAGCCCTACAATGTTATATTAATCGCTATCATACAATTAAAAGGCGCCATCGGAAAATAATAATTTTCTGTAACCATGCCGCCAGAAATATAACTAAAGGTATAGCCGTTGGCTTCATATTTTTTATTAAACACATTGCTGAGCTGTGCAATGATATGCGTTGATTTAAAAAATTTATTTTCCAGCAAATAGCCAAGCCGTACATCCTGTACATAGTAGGGATTCAGGCTCCTGCTTTGCTGTGCTGTGTTATCCAGAAATTGTCTGCCTACATATTTGCCCGAAAAATTAATGGAGGCATTTTTTACAGGCACAATGTCAAGGCTGTATCCACCCACGGCGGAAGGCGAAAATGAAATGCTGGTGGACTTGTAAAAATTATTTTTGTTGCCGCCGTTATCAAAGTCATCTATTTTTTCTGTAAAGTTTTTTATTTTATTACTGCTGAAAGTAATATTGCCCGAAAGGCTTATCCATTGCCGCATGCGGAGGCTGCCCTGCAGTTCAATACCCAGGCGGTAACTGTTGGGTATATTGGTACGGGTATAGGCGCCCACATCATTGATATTGCCCACCAGCACCAGTTGATTGTTGTACCGCATGTAATAACCATTGGCTGCTATTGAATAATTTTTCGTTTTCTTTTCTGCACCCAGTTCTATATCATGCAATGTTTCCGCTGTTGGTTTTTGCGAAGCATTGTTTTCAAAATCATCCCTGTTTGGTTCTTTGCCTGCAATGGCATACGACAGATAAGC
>JAYWIB010000472.1:0-2449 GCA_043789265.1 Chitinophagaceae bacterium | reverse complement strand
GTGAAGATAAAGTACGGCACCCGCCATTATCTATCTCATACCCAGTGTATCTATCCATGCAGATTTTGATCCACTATCGCAACGGTCAAAATTTATATCTTTACACTTTGTTTGGTTTGCCCTGCAAGCATCCAATCTCACACTGGTTAGGCCGCCTGGCCTTGCTGGTAATAAAAGATTTTCTGCCGCCACAAACGGCAGCATCAAATAAAAACTTATGGCAGTATTACACAACCGGGTTTCGCAGTCGGAGCTTAAAAAGCGCCTGTATGAAGAAACAGAAAAACGCAGCACCATTTCCTTTTACCAGTATTTTGCAATAAGCAATCCACAGCAGTTTCGGGATGACATGTACAAGGCATTGAATGAATTAAAGGTGTTTGGAAGAATATATGTAGCCCACGAAGGTATCAATGCACAGATAAGTCTGCCAGAAAGCAATGCCGCAGCACTATCCAATTATTTGTATTCTATTGAACCGTTAAATGGCATCCGGCTGAATTTTGCTGTAGATGATGAAGCAAGTTTAAATGATGCTGCAAAACAAGGCAAATCTTTTTGGGTGCTCAAAATAAAAGTGAGGGAAAAAATTGTAGCGGATGGTATAAGCGATCCTTCATTCAGCATGGAAAAAAAAGGACGTTATGTAAATGCTGTGCAGATGAATGATTTGATTGCGGATGAAAAAACTGTGGTGATTGACATGCGTAACCATTACGAGTATGAAGTGGGTCATTTTGAAAACGCCATTGAAATACCCAGCGATACATTCCGGGAGCAACTGCCGGTGGCGGTGGAGATGATGCAGGATAAAAAAGATCGCAATATAATCATGTACTGCACGGGCGGCATACGTTGCGAAAAGGCCAGCGCCTACATGCTGCACCATGGATTTAATAATGTTTTTCACCTGGAAGGCGGCATCATCCATTATGCACAGCAGGCAAAGCAAGCTGGGCTGCCCAGTAAGTTTGTTGGAAAAAATTTTGTATTCGACGACAGGCTGGGGGAGCGGATTACTCCAGACATCATTGCCGCATGCCACCAGTGTGGACAGCCTGCAGATACACATACCAATTGCAAAAACGATGGCTGCCATTTGCTTTTTATTCAGTGTAAAAACTGTGCAGATGCTTATGATGGCTGCTGCAGTGCCGCCTGCAAAAGCGTGTATAACCTGCCGTTAGATGAGCAGGCAGCATTACGAAAAGGAATTGATAAAGGCAGGATGGTATTTAATAAAAGCAGGCAGCGGCTGCGGCCCAGGCTGAGCGAAAATAAAAAGTAAATAGTTGCTGCATCAAAAAGGATAATTCAGCCCGATGGTAAAATTAAAATTTTCGTAGCGCCAGATTCTGTATTCATTGTTGTCGCCCCGTTTAAATATTTTTTGAAAAAAATCATCAAATCCAATGGAAGGCGCTTTCCAGCCATCATTTTTGGTAAGCTCAGGCCGCTTAAACCGTAACCCGAAATCAATACGCAAGACTACATAGTTAAAATCCAATCGAAATCCGGTACCAAGTGTAACACCCATTTGCTTGTACAAATCTTTGATGCTTCTTAGTTGGGTACTGTCGAACCCGCCGCCAGGCTGTGTATTTTTTAAATTCCACACATTGCCTATATCTGCAAACAGTGCCCATTTAAGCGCCAGTGTATTAGGTATTATCTGAAAAAGATGCCTGCGGTATTCAGCGTTTATTTCATAACGAAAATCTCCCGTACGGTCATTTAAAAACCTAGACTCGTAAGGAGCAAGTGCCTTAATCCCCGGGCCTATTCCACGAATGGGCCAGCCCCTCATGCTGTTGGCACCACCACCAAAGTATTGTTTAAAAAATGGCAGCGTGGTATCTTTTTTACCCACAGGTAAACCAATGCCTGCAAAAAAACGAAAAGCAAAAGCTGCATTCAATCCTTTGTTTATGGTGATTGTTTTTTCTACATCCAGTTTTAAAAAATTTTTTAAATCTTTTTCAAGAAACTTTATTGGAGCAGCGGGCAGCACATAAAACAAGGCGCCTGATTCTTCAAAATTTGCTTTAAAAATACTCGTCCTCTTTTCTGTAATTCGGGATTGCGTATAACCCACTGTGCTGCCCAGCACCAATGCAGTGTTGAATGAATATCTTAAAAAAGGGTTGTCTTTGAGTGTGGCATCAAAATCTGCTGACCGGTTGTATAAATTAGAGTATTCAATATTCAGCGGCTTTACCGTTAGTGTTTTATAGTTTTTAAAATTGAATTCGTATCCCAGTGCAAATCCAAGGGAGTTGAGTTTAAACAATGCTATCCTGTTGGTATTGGATACACTTGCACTCACAAAAGATTGCTTGGACACCAAATCGCTTCTGTTGAGAAACCCAAATGGAAATACAAGTTTGGGAATAGATACCGTATTGGTATAGCTCACTTCACTGGAATTGATGCGCTGGTTGGATCGCCT
>JAYWIB010000471.1:0-2469 GCA_043789265.1 Chitinophagaceae bacterium | reverse complement strand
GGTAATAATTGTATCCCTGCTGTATGTTATCATCTATCCAGGTATAAGCTGCAGTGCTGTTATTGTTTAATGCCGGCTGTATGGTGGCGGCTGCAGTAAATTGCCGGCCATCCACCGATTTTTCTATATCATAATGGTATACATTCATTTCCGTTTCTGCCTCCCACGAAACTTCTACATTATTTTTTAAAGCTGTCGCTTTTATTGAAATAAGTTTTACGGGTAATACCACCGTGGGTTTAAACACTATCCTGAACCTGCCCGAACTGCTGCTGGCTGCGTCAGCCGTTACACTAAAATTGATTACAGATGATGCAGACAAAGAAAGCGCTGTGGCCGTGTTTAAAAAATTATCTTCCAGGTAGGCAGTTAAAGCAGCATCCATGTTAACGGGGTCGGTTATCAACCGGTAATTTTTTATTTTTAAATTATACGCTTTTACAAAGAGCGTATCTGCTGCGGTTATCACCGGGCGTTTTTCTATGCTCAATAATTTATTGTCTCTTATCAGGCAAACCATTTCATCTACGTTGGTCATTTTTCTGGCATCTTCATTGTCTGTGCCAGCAGCATAATCATTGTCAAAAATTGCCAGTGTCCCATCATTGAGTGTGATGGATATATTGTTGTTTACCGTGTGCAGTTTTACTGAAAATTTTTGCAGTTGATTCAGCGGCCTGAATCCGAAATTATTGGAGCCGCTTACTTTTGCATTTTCATTTATCACCAGCGAGCCGGCGCCAATGGTGCCTTGTACAAAAAATGCCTGCCCCTGCTGAATGAGGCTATTGGCAGTGCTGCCATAGCTGCCCCCGCCGGGTGATGGAATAAATCCATTGTCGGCATCAAAGGTTTGATAACCGCCCACTGCATTTAAATAGGGATCCCAAAGAAAGAAACGGTTGGGAATATTGGTACGGGTAAGCAACGTAAAATCTATTGCGGAGGCGTACGGATTGCCCACCAGGCTGCACACACCCAGCACCGTTGTCTGCGTTTGCGTGCAGGTTTTTAATGGCCCTTTGGTACGCAGTATGGTTGCGGTGGCCACCGGAGAATTTATGCTGAGGTCGGTACTGCGGTTGCCTCTTACAAATAAAAAATAGCCGGTCTGGTTATTTAATGGTAGCGTGGTGGCAGCCAGCGGCGTGGCTGTAAATGAAAGCAGCGCAGGATTAAAAATGCGGATGCCGGCATTGTTTGTTTGCGTTTGATCGAAACCGTTAGCAGCGGTGCCGCCTGTAATATGTGTTCCATATCCCGGCGCAGGATTGTCTGTGGCTGATGCAGCATTTTCCTGCCAGGATTGTTTGATGGTTTGGCTGCCTGCCACCGGCACACTGAGCATTCGCCATGCACGCCTGGCAGTGATGTATCGCTCTACTGTTACATTACCATTTACTGCAGCCACATTGCAGTTGATGGCCGACACCCTTGCCGTGCCTGCTGCAGTGGATGCCAGCGTAATATTGTCATTGGAATTTAAAGCACCATTGGTTACCGTTAGTACGTCCGTAATCCTGACAGCACTGCCAAGCGCTGCGGAAGCGCTTGCGCCACTCCGGCTAAGTGTAAAAGAACCAAGTGTATTGTTGCCGTTTGTAAAATTTACAGTACCTGCATTACCGCCGCCGTTGCCACCTATTGTTAAAGAGGATGAAGAAGCTGTACTGAATGTACCCGTACCGGTGATAACACCATTCATGGTAAATGCATCGCCAAAAATATTGAGTACAGTACCCGGCTGCAGATTAAGATTGTTGATAACAACAGCAGCAGATGTGAAAGGCATGTTGGCAACGCCGGAAGGAACTACGACATCGGTGGTGGATATGGGTACAGTGTTACTGCACCAGTTGGCCGGATTGCTCCAGTCAGTACTTACGGCACCTGTCCACAAGCCGGGTATAGCACAAAAAAATGGAAGCGAAGCAGAACCGGCAATGGCAGAAGTCTTGCCTGCATTGTCTGTAACAAAATAAGGTATCACTACGGTGACGGCGCCGTTAACAGGATCGACCGAAATGGTTTGCGTGGGCTGGCCTGCAGCATTAGTGGGTACTGTAACACCTGTACCCGGAAACGTAGCGCTGGTATAGCTTGTGCCATTTATAGTTATCGAAGCGGCATTGGAAGGGAAAGTACTGATACGCAAACTGGATACAATGCCACCACTGTATTCAGTACCTCCAAACAGTGTTGCAGCAGCCGTTACAAAAGTGGTGCCTGCCGGATTTACCTGCGCTGCTGCTGATAACACAGCAGCCACGGGCGGCTGTTCTATTCCGAAATTTACATTGCTGATATTTGCTGTGGTTAAATTAAAAGTATTTGTTTGCCCGTTTACGTTTCCATCACCTGCTGTGGTGATGCCTTCACCTGTATTTACCCAGCCTGCGGGCAGTGTGGGTGCAGGTGCCACCAAGCCTATACTGCCAATAGAAGTACTTAATACAATGCTGTAAGTAC
>JAYWIB010000470.1:0-8733 GCA_043789265.1 Chitinophagaceae bacterium | reverse complement strand
CTCCCGCCATGTTAGCCATTTTATACATTTCGTTGCTGAACCTTGGCTTGCCTAATATTTTTTCTACATCGGCCTGGGTTAGTGTTGGCTTCAGTTTATCTTTTACTGCATACTGTTTAGCCAGGTTACGCATGATGCCCGCAAGCTGACGATCCAAATCCCTTACACCACTTTCCCTTGTATAATCCTCTATCACTTTTTCAAGTACTTTATCACTCACTTTTACGGATACATTTTTAAGGCCATGTGCTTCCTGCTGCTTGGGTAATAAATGTTGTTTGGCTATTTCTATTTTTTCTTCCACGGCATAGCCGCTCAGGTCAATTATTTCGAGCCTGTCTCTCAATGCCGGCTGAATGTTATTGATGTTGTTGGCGGTGGCGATAAATAATACTTTGCTTAAATCGTATTCCAGCTCCAGGTAGTTGTCGTAAAAACTGTTGTTTTGTTCCGGATCCAATACTTCCAGCAGGGCAGAGGAGGGGTCGCCGCGGTGGTCGCTGCCAATCTTATCAATCTCATCCAGTATCATTACCGGGTTGCTGCTTTTTATTTTGCGGATAGATTGTATAATTCTGCCCGGCATAGCGCCGATGTATGTTTTGCGGTGTCCACGTATTTCACTTTCATCATGCAGGCCACCAAGGCTTACCCTTACATACTTTCTGGATATGGCATGTGCTATACTTTTTCCCAGGCTTGTTTTACCAATGCCCGGAGGCCCCACAAAACAAAGAATGGGACTCTTCATATCTCCCTTTAATTTTAGCACCGCAATATATTCCAGTATGCGTTCTTTTATTTTATGCATGCCGTAATGATCCAGGTCAAGTATTTTTTTTGCCTTCTTCAGTTCATAAGAATCAGTTGTATAATCCTGCCAGGGCAGATCCAGCATCAAATCAAGGTGATTGTACACTACTGAATAATCAGGTGTGCTTGGATGCATTCTTTCCAGCTTTTCCACGCCCTTGGTAAACATTTCAATGGCGGCCAAAGGCCATTTTTTTCCTTCTGCTTTCTTAAGCATCTCCTTAAGCTCCGCTACATTGTCGTTGCCCAACTCTTCTTTAATAGCTTTCAACTGCTGCTGCAGAAAATATTCACGCTGCTGCTTGTCTAATTCTGCCCTTGTTTTATTGGTAACCTTATTTTTTAATTCGGTGTACTGCAGTTCCGTCTGCATCAGGTTCATCAGTAATTCTGCCCTTGCTTTAATGTTGTTGATAACTAGCAGCCGCTGCTTATCTTTTATATCGCTGTTTAAATTGCTGCTTACAAAATGAATGAGGAAAGATGGGTTCTCAATGTTTTTTAAAATAATGGCTGCTTCGCTTGGCAGGTTAGGACTCATGTTGATGATTTGTGCTGCCAAATCTTTAATGCTGCCCACCATCGCATTAAAATCGTTGTCGTTGTTCAACACTTCTTCTTCCAGTGTTTTTATTTTTGCTTTAAAATAAGGTTCGTCTGTCGTAATCTCCTCCACCTTAAATCTCTTTTTGCCCTGTATAATAATGGTGGTGCCGCCATCGGGCATTTTTATCATTTTGGCAATCTTTGCCACCGTTCCTATTTCTTCCAAATCACTTACTTCAGGTTCTTCTACTGTACTGTCTTTTTGCGCTATTACCCCTATCAATTTGTCAGCCTTGTAGGCATCTGCCACTGCTTTAATACTTTTATCCCTGCCTACTGTAATGGGTAAAACCACACCTGGAAACAACACCGTATTACGAAGCGGCAGCAATGGAATTTCTTCGGGGATACTCAATACCTCTGCGTCTTCCGCATCATTTTCGTTTAATGGAATCATAGGCATAAATTCCATTTCATCTTCCTGCCCCTGTATGTAAAATTGGTTGTTCATAATTAATTTTCAAGATATAGTCAAAATGTCAAACTATACCCCGTTTCCCATTGTTTTTTTATGGACGGGTATATTGACAAGTATAATGCCGGATAATATTTTGGAAATTAAATAGCTATCTATAAAACATTAAACGATAACATACTGCAATCAATATTTGCTGGTGCTGATTGCTGTCAGTTAAACGCACCCTTAATTTAGACTGGCAGGTACATTTTTTTTCTCCCTGTAAAATGCTTTAAATATCAGCCGCAGGTTTTGATCGTAAGTAAAGTAATTGTACAGCCAGTTGCTGAAAACGAAGAAGCGATTTTTTACCCCGAGTATCAGCATCAGGTGCAGCCCCATCCATATCATCCATGCAACAAATCCACCAAAGTGCAGCCGGGGTTTTGGCATATCTACCACTGCAAGGTTGCGGCCTACTGTGGCCATGCTGCCTTTGTCTTTATATTCAAATGGTTTATTTTTTTCATTACGGGTAAATAAGCGTGCAAGCATATCGGCCTGCTGCATTGCCACAGGTGCCACCTGAGGATGTCCATTTGGCCAGGCGGGTGTTTCCATATAAGCCACATCGCCAATGGCGTATATATTGTCGGCGCCTTGTACCAGGCATTGGGCATTTACCTTTATACGGTTGCCCCTGGCAATTAAATCTTTGCTGATGCCTTCTGGTACATTTCCTTTGATGCCTGCAGCCCATATTACAATAGCCGCCGGCACGATTTCTCCATTTTGTAAAACAGCATTTTCGCCATCATAATTTTTTAGCAATGAATTGGTAATCACGGTTACGCCTAAACGCTCCAGGTATTTTTGCGATTGCTCACTGGATTTGCTGCTCATATTACCCAATGTTTTACCGGTACCTTCCAGCAGGTAAATTTTCATTGTAGAAAAATCCAGTTCCGGAAAATCTTTGGGTAACTGAAAGCGCCGCATATCTGCGATGGCACCGCTTAATTCCACGCCCGTGGGGCCGCCGCCCACCACTATAATGGTCATCATGCGCTGCAGCGCTGCTTCATCTTTGGCATTAAGAGCATCTTCAAAATTCTGCAGCAACTGGTGCCTTAGCTGCAATGCTTCCACAGTGCTCTTCATCGGAAAGGCATTGGTTTGAACTGCGGTGTTTCCAAAAAAATTTGTGTCGGCGCCGGTGGCTATTACCAAGGTGTCATAGTCAATATCACCAATACTGGTTACCAGTTTTTTTTCGGCAGGCAGCAGTTGTTTTACTTCCGCCAGCCGGATGCGAACATTTTTACTTTTGTGAAAAACTTTGCGTAGCGGAAAAGAAATATTGCTGGCATCCAGCCCTGCAGTAGCCACCTGATAAAACAGGGGCTGAAACTGGTGATAGTTAAACCGGTCAATGAGTGTAATATCAATACCGGGTTTGTTGCTTAATTTACGTGCAAGCCTCAGTCCTCCAAAGCCTCCTCCAAGTATTACAAGTTTCATGGTTTAATTTTTTTGACAGAACAAAGATATTGTATTTTCAATAAATTTTGAAAATAAAGAAAATTAGAAAATACATTAGCCGCATCGAAGTATGCAACGGGATTTTAAACAGAAGGAATTAAATAAAACAGGAAATTTTCCGGATAGCAGAAGCTGCTGCAAAATTAACCATCAGCAGTAAAAATTATACAGCGTAACGGGCTCTTTTATTTTAATAGAGCATCCTTACCTTAATGGTTTCCTTTACCGCTCTCAGCAATTCAAGTGCACTTTTGCTCAGGCCCTTGTCCACATCCAGCACCACATAGCCGATGGCATCATTTGTTTTTAAATACTGCCCCAGTATATTTATTTTATGATGAGAAAGCTGCGTATTTATTTCGCTGAGCACGCCCGGCACATTGTTGTGTATATGCAGTATGCGGTGCGTACCTTCCTGCGGCGGCAGGCTCAGTGCAGGAATGGTATGGCTGCCATAGCTTACACCTTTCTCCAGGTAATTAAACAATTTATTACTTACATCATCCCCAATATTTTGCTGTGCCTCCTGTGTGCTGCCGCCAATGTGCGGCGTAAGCAGCACATTGCTCAAGCCCTGCAGGGGAGAGGTGAAGCTGTCTCCATTTTTTTCGGGCTCCCAGGGAAATACATCAATGGCAGCGCCGCCCAGTTGTCCTTCTGTCAATGCTTTTGCCAGCGCATCCAGGTCCACCACTTCGCCACGGGCATAGTTAATAAGTATGCTTCCTTTTTTAAAATACTTAAGAATATTTTTATTGATTAAATTTTTTGTAGTGGCCACTTCAGGCACATGCAGTGATACTACGTCTGCATTGCTCACCAGCTCTTTCAGCGTTTTGCTGTTAACAGCATTGCCCAGTGGCAGCTTGGTTTCTGTATCGTAGTACGTTACTTTCATGCCGAGGCTTTCAGCCAGTACGCTTAGCTGGCTGCCTATATTTCCATAGCCGATAATGCCCAGTGTTTTGCCACGCAATTCATAACTGCCGGTGGCTTCTTTCATCCATTTTCCCTGGTGGGCTGCAATATTTTTATCAATGATTTTGCGGATAAGCATGATGGAAGCGCCGATAACCAGTTCGGCTACACTCCGTGTATTGCTGTAGGGTGCATTAAACACTGCAATGCCCAGCCTGCGTGCGGCTTTTAAATCTACCTGGTTTACACCTATACAAAAGCAACCCACCGCCTGTAATTTTTCTGCAGCCGCCAATACTTTTTCTGTCAGTTGTGTTTTACTTCTGATGCCCAGCAGGTGTACGTTTTTAATTTCTTTTATCAACTGATCTTCACTCAGGGCACCATTTAATTTTTTTACATTGCTGTAGCCTGCTGCATTAAAATATTGCACTGCCACATCGCTGATATTTTCTAAAAACAAAATGTTGATTTTCTCTTTTGGATAACTGGTTGTTTTTTTTTCTGCCATTGTATAACTCCGTATTTTGCGCAAATATATTCTATATAACCATTATTCTTTATGAACCTGTTAAATAGTTTTATCCGTACTTCTGTAAAAACATCAAAGCGTTCTAAGCCGGCTTCGGTGCTGTGTGTTTATATTTTTATAACTATATTTTTCCTGCAAATTTTTTCCTGCAACAGTGCATCTTCGTCTAAGCAGAAAACAGCAGACAGTATTGCTGCCATTGCATTACCGCCGCCGGGTGTGCTTGATAAGGCAACTATACAGCGCCTGAAAAACGGATGCACTGCCTGGTACGATTCTATGCTGCTGCGCCGCGGATTTAATGGCGGTATATTGGTGGCAAAAAATGGCAATATTATTTTTGAAGCATACAATGGCACGGGTCATCTAAATGGCAAGGATACGGTTAACAGCAGCATGCCTTTTCACATTGCTTCTGTATCAAAAACATTTACAGCAATGGCCGTACTTAGTTTGTGGCAGGAAGGAAAAATTAATATTGACGATACACTCAGTAAATATTTTCCTGCATTTAATTACCCTGCTGTTACCGTACGCAGCCTGCTCAGTCACCGTAGCGGACTGCCCAACTATGTTTATTTTATGGAAACAGCAGGATGGGATAAAAAAAAATACGTTACCAACCAGAATGTATTGGATTACCTCATTACAAAAAAAGCGGAGCTTAAAAATATTGCGTCGCCCAATACACATTTTAATTATTGCAACACCAACTATGCCCTGCTGGCTTTGCTGATAGAAAAAATAAGCGGACAGCCATATCCCGTTTACATGCAGCAGCATATTTTTATGCCATTGCAAATGAAAAACAGTTTTGTATTTGATACCAATATGGTAAAGCAGGTAATACCCAGCTACGACTGGCGGGGTACCGAAATAGCCTACAATTTTTTAGATGCGGTATATGGGGACAAAAATATTTACAGCACGCCACGGGACTTGCTGATTTGGGACAGGGCATTGAGCAGTGGAAAATTTTTAAACAGCCACAGCCTGCAGGAAGCCTATGCACCCTACAGCAATGAACAACCCGGCATAAGAAATTATGGCCTGGGCTGGCGGATGAATATTTATCCATCCGGCAAAAAAATGATTTACCACAATGGCTGGTGGCATGGCAACAATGCAGCCTTTATCCGCCTGCTGGATGAGGATGCCACCATCATTGTAACCGGAAACAAATTCAACCGGAATATTTATCATGCAAAAGACATTGCCAACATTTTTGAAAATTATTTTTCTGCCGATGATGAGGAAGAAGGAGAGGGCAATAAAAATGCAGCACCTGCTGCAGTGAGTGCAAAGGATAAGGTGCATGCATTAAACACGAAAAAATAATTATTTTAACTGCCGCTGGTAAAGCTGCACGGCGTTTTCCAGGCCCAGATAGATAGCATCGCAAATAAGTGCATGGCCAATAGAAACTTCCATCAGGCCGGGAATGTGCTTTGAAAAATACTGCAGATTGTACATATCCAAATCATGGCCGGCATTGATGCCCAATCCCAATTCATTTGCTTTTACTGCTGCTGTGTAATAGCTGCCTATGGCAGTGTCTTTATTGCCTGCTGCATATTCTTTTGCATAGCCTTCAGTATACAACTCAATCCTGTCGGTACCTGTAGCTGCTGCACCTTCCACCATAGTTACAACAGGGTCTACAAAAATGGAAGTACGAATGCCGGCACTTTTAAAAACAGCAATCATTTCCATCAGATAATTCTTATGCTCAATGGTATTCCATCCATGGTTGCTGGTAAGCTGCCCGAGGGCATCCGGCACCAGTGTAACCTGTGCCGGTTTGTTGGCCAGCACCAGTTGCACAAATTTATCTTCGGTGCAGTTGCCTTCAATATTCAGTTCTGTTTTTATTATTTTTTTTAGATCAAATACATCTGTGTAGCGGATATGTCTTTCATCAGGCCGTGGATGTACCGTAATGCCATCGGCGCCAAAGCGTTCAATATCGAGTGCAGCTTTTATAAGGTCGGGATTATTGCCGCCGCGGCTGTTGCGGAGAGTGGCCAGCTTATTGATGTTTACAGAAAGTTTTGTCATTGATTTTATTTAAAGAGTGGACAAAGTTATATCATTCGCCATTTTAGTTTTTAATAACCATCCAAAACGGATTGCAATTACCGGAACTGATTGTTGTATTAACTATCATAAAAAAATTCATAAATAAGGATAAACAAATTACTGCAAGCAGCAAACTATTTATATTTGCGCCACTTATAACCAACTTCTATATGACTTTTAAACGTATCAACAACATTACCGGGTGGACAGTATGCATTGTGGCATGTGCGGTATATATATTAACGATGGAAGCCACCGGCAGTTTGTGGGATTGCGGTGAATTTGCATCCAGCGCTTATAAACTGCAGATACCTCACCCGCCGGGAGCCCCGTTGTTTGTGTTGATAGGCCGGCTCTTTATGGTTCCCTTCGATCCAAAACATGCAGCTACCGGTATCAATTTAATGAGTGCACTGGCAAGTGGCTTTACCATTCTTTTTTTATTCTGGAGCATCACACATTTTGCCCGTAAGCTGCTGCTGAAAAATGCAGCCGAATTAACCGGCACACAATTGTTTTCCGTAATGGCTGCCGGCGTGGTGGGTGCTTTGGCTTACTGTTTTTCCGATTCATTCTGGTACAGCGCTGTAGAAGGAGAGGTGTATGCATTGTCTTCTTTCTTTACTGCCATTGTATTTTGGGCCATGCTTAAATGGGAAGATGCTGTAACGGAAGAACAGAAAAGAAGTATCACCGGACATTTTACAGGTGCAGATCGCTGGCTGATTTTAATTTTTTACCTGATGGGTTTATCTATTGGTGTGCATTTATTAAATCTGCTTACCATTCCGGCAATGGTGATGATCTATTATTTTAAAAGATATAAAGTTACCACCGGCGGTACCGTGTTTGCATTTATCCTGGGCTGCGCCATTACCGGCATAGTGCAAAAAGTGGTGATACAGTATACCATTAAAGCGGCAGGCGCTTTTGATATTTTATTTGTAAATGATTTTGGATTGCCTTTTTTTACCGGCTTTGCATTTTTCTTTCTGCTGGTGGCAGCAGGTATTTGGTTTGGATTAAGAGTAGCCAATAAAAACAACTGGAATTTTTTAAAGCTCAGTTTGTGGAGTTTTACTTTCATGCTGCTGGGGTACTCTTCTTACATCACTACATTAATGCGCAGCAGTGCCGACCCTGCCGTAGATATGTACAATGTAGATAACCCTGTGAGCTTGGTTGGATATTTAAGCAGGGAACAATATGGTGATACACCCATTTTAACCGGCCCCGATTTTACTGCCAGCAATGTGGCAGGTGAAGAATATCAGCCGGAGTACAACACAGAAGACACTTATATAAAAACAAAAAACGGTTACGAAAAAAAAGGACGCAAGCAGGATGTGCATTACAATGCAGAAGACATCCATGTATTTCCACGCATGTGGGATGCAGGCAACGAACAGGGTCATGCGGATTATTATGCAGGCTTTGCCGGCATTACCAAAGATCAAAAATCTGGAGCATGGTCTAACAAACCCACGATGGGAGACAATATCCGTTTTTTTACACAATACCAGGCGGGCTGGATGTACTGGCGGTATTTTATGTGGAATTTTGCAGGCAAGCAAAATGATGTGCAGGGTGTAAATATGGGCAATGTAAGAGACGGCAACTGGAAGACGGGCATCTCATTTATTGACAATGCTTTTTTTGGCAATCAGAAATATATGCCGGACAGTATGAAGCACAATAAGGCCAACAACAAACTGTTTGCCTTGCCGCTGATACTGGGTTTGCTAGGTTTATATTTTCAATACAATAAAGACAGGAAAGATGCGCTGATAGTGGGTCTGCTGTTTTTCTTTACCGGCCTGGCCATTGTTATTTATCTTAACATGCC
>JAYWIB010000469.1:0-36189 GCA_043789265.1 Chitinophagaceae bacterium | reverse complement strand
GCATGCCATCTTCCTATTTGTTGGTCATACATCCTTGCACCAAAATCAGTCCATTCCAATCCACTGCCATCAGAGAACTCTTTAGATTGTATTTCTTTTCCAGTGAACTTGTACTTGTTTTCTAATTTACCTGCAGCCTTTGAGGAGATGCCAGCCATTTGAAGTCCGAAGGCGGTGTAATATGTTCCCTCTTTTCTCCGCACTTGCAGTTTTCCCTATGCCCAGCCATAAAAAAATCAAAGAACTTTTAATAACTCAACTGTATAAAGATAAAAGATTTTCTCATACACACATACACATAGGTACATGTATTTGCTCATGTATGTTCACCTGCTCATGTGATGCTTTGCGGTCGGGTGCTGCTGCCTGTGTCGTCCATGCCTTTGCATGTGTAGGCAGTTGTAAATTTTGGATGAAGTTTAAAAAATAATTCTGCCACTCTTTAAAGTTGCAGAGGCTAACATCGGCGAAAAAAATTTATTTGATTGCCCTTGTACGAACTATAAATTATAACGCAGCTTGCAGGGCAATCGAATAAGTTTTTTTTGCAAGTCAAAGCCGCCAGCAGGGGCTTTGACTTTAAGGCATCCTGCGGCGGCTGCGACAGCTTTTTTACTCCACAAAAAAAGCGGCGTGAGCCGCTTGGTTTTATTGTTGCTTTTGTTTGGCTTTCCATTCATTGAACCACTCTTTTAAGAACTGGTTTTGCAAAGCTTTGAACGCTGCACCTTTCTTTTCGTACTGCTGCCAACGCAACCAGTTCAAGCCATCGAACATTTGTTCCACTTCCTCGAACCCGTAACGGTGCATCCCATGACCACAACGCATAAAATAACTAACTGCCTGTTCCCTTTCATCGCTGCCGCTGCTGTTCACTTCTAAACTTACATCGTTGATGAACGTTTGTAAAACTTGCTGTGGTGTGGTTTCTAAAAGTTCGCATAGCATTTGTAATTGTTGTGGGATGTCCAACTCGATTGTTTGTTTCATCTTGTAAAATTTAATTGTGATAAAAAATAAAATGCAGCAAAAAATGCTTAGCGACCAGCCTTTGTCGGCAAGTGCGTAGAGCCAAAAGGAAGCGGAAAAAAAATTTATAAAAGATGGCTTCTGTGCGTTGGGGCTGTGTTTATGCAATTTTTTTGAGCAATCTTTTGGCTGGGTTTTGTGTGTTGGCTTGCCGCAATACCTTTGCTATGCCATTTTTGTAGCTGTTCTTTTACCTTGCTGCCGCAGGCTTTGCCATTGACCGACTGGAAGGAGATGGCATAAATAAACCCGTGGCTTCGCCACACCATTTTTTAGAAGCGTTGGCTGTCTTTCGGCACGGCTGCAACACAAAAAAATATTTGCGTTGGCTCTTGTGTGCAGGAATATTTTTTTGTGGTGCTTGCGGTGTTGGCTATTTAACATAAAGTGCTTATAGGATTTTTTTTCGTGGCGTTGGCATGCTTGCATGAGCATGGGTAAAAAAAATGCGTAGCGAACCTATAAGGCCACTTTATGTTAATGTAGCTTCAGGCAGTTTTTTATGGCGTGTGTTTTTGTTCTGTGGGTTGGCTTGCAGCTCTTTTATTTTTTTCCTGCCTTTCAAAAAAATAAATGTGCTGCAGGTGTGTTGGCTTACAAAAACCATGACATAAAAAACTGCCTGCAACACCGCAGAAGGCTTGGTGCGGTGGGTTCTGTGTGCTGGCTCAAGCCTTAGCCGTTCCCTGTGCGGTGGACTTGCCGGGCTTTATTGTGCTGCTGATGTTTATATTCAACTGCCGGGCTTTAGTTCTTAGCTGATGGGATGATGTTTAAAAATTTCGTCCTGTAATTCTGTAATGTCATTTGCATAATATGCTTCTGTTGAACTTACATAACGATGCCCTGCCATGTACTGAACCTGCCTGAGATTATATTGCTGTAACCAGTTTGTAATTACCGATGCCCTTATTTGTTTGATGCTTTTTATTTTGGTGTTATTTTGTTTTAAATATTTCATAAGTGAGTGCATCATGTTGCTGACGTGATTTCCTTTGTCTTTGCTAAAAAATAATTTCGCTGTTTCTCTTTGGCTGATTTGCAGTAATGCTTTTCTTGTCTCGTTGATGTAGTCCATTAAATCTATTGTCTGGAAGCCTTCCAACTTCATCGTTCTTTCATTGGTTCGCCTTTTGCCTTTGATAATAATTTTTCCTTCCCTTAATTTTAAATCTGTGGTTTCAAGTTCTGCTAACTCGTCAACTCTTATACCCTGGTAAATCAATAATCCTAACATTACTTTTGTTCTCTTTCTTGCAAGCTGGTTTAACTGTTGTGGCGGCAGCCTCACCCCAACCCTCTCCGAAGGAGAGGGAGCAAGGACTGCAGGATAACTTTTATAAAGCTGTTCAAGCTCTTCAACATTTAAAGTATCATGCAGCTTTCTTCTTTTAATGCCTTTTATTTCGATGTTGCTGGCCGGGTTGTCGTTCATATCGCCTTCATAAATTAAGTGGCTGTAATAGTGCCGTATGGCCACTACATACTGTTGTATCGTTTGCCGTTCATTACCCCGTTGGTTGCAGCTTTGTATAAATGCCATCACATCATTGTAATTGGTTTCTGCGATGTCAATATTTTCTTTCTCCAACCATTGTGTAAATCTTTGCAGCATGGTGATATTACTTTCAGTTGTGTTCTTACTGTAACCTTTTATTATCAGCCATTCCCTGTATTTTTCTGTATTCATTGTTGTTCGATTAAGTGTGTATAAATCTGTGTGCTTTCTAAACTTGCATGACCTAAAAACTTTGCAATATTTTCAAGGCTTACGCCGCTTTGTAAAAGATGGGTTGCTATGCTGTGCCGTAATGTATGCAGCCCGACTTCTTTTTGTTGCAAGACTGTATTGCCTGTTTTATTCATCAATACTTTTAACCGTAGCAATAAACTGTAACCGTCTGCCTTGCTGGCTTTGGCACTTATAAAAAATGCATCTGTGTTTCTGTTGCCTTTTAATAAAAACATTCTTGCATCGTATAAATAATCCTGTATGTATTGCAGGTTTGTTTTGTTGATGGGTACTAATCTTTCTTTGTAATTCTTACCTGCCTTTACATGGATATACTGCTTTTCAAAATGTATATCATCCACCATTAATTGCACCCCTTCATTTCTTCGTAAACCACAACCGTAAAAAATACTTATCATTGCCCTGTCTCTCATTCCTATTCTCTCCTGGTTCGCCACTCCCCATATATCGCCATCGTTATAAATATAGCTGGCTGCATAGAGTTGTTTTATTTCTTCCACTGTTACTACATCTATTTTTTTATTACTGATTTCTTCATTCCTTAGGTCGAACTTTCCAATGGTTAATTTTCCTGTCTGCCGTAAATATTCTGCAAACTTTCTTAATGCCTGTTGCTGTTTGTTTAAATGCCCGTTGCTGATGCTGCCGCATTTGTGCAAATAATTTTTTCTTCCTTTCAAATGGTTGTGGTAATAATTTTTCATGGCTTCAATGGTAATATCATGCAATTGTGTTTTGCCTTTTGTTTCTAAGTAGTATAAAAACTCCCGTACATGATTGGGCATACCATAAACCGTTTGGCTTGCATAGCCTGTTATCTCTAACCATTCTTTAAAACTTCTTTCTATGTACAGCCATGCAGGTGCTGTTACGGGCAATCGTTTCATGTGATAACCGTTGATTGTTTAAAAATTTTGTGCCACTTATGGGTTTGGTGGTTTTATTGGCTCATAACTTCCAAAGGCTTTGCAGGCTTACGTTTGGTTGAGCCATTTTGTAATTGGCTCGTTACTGGCTTAGTGGTTTGTATGCTTTGCAGTATGTTGTCTAATACCGTTGCAATGGAGTTCTTTAACTGCTGGTATTCTTCATAGCTTACTATTTCGTAGCGGTAGCCCTGCTGCTTTTTATTTTCCTGTAATTTGATATAGCCGCTTTGTAATAACTCGGTGTGATGCCTTCTTACGGTGGTGCCTGGCATTCTTAACTGCTTGCGGATTTCTTTGTTGGTAAAGGTTGTTTGCTTGTCTTGTTGTAATAATTCTTTGAGTTGCTCAAAATAATTTCTTGTTGCCCCGCTTAGTTCGTCTGCCTTTCTCAATAATATTTCTTTCATCAGTTTGTTGGCTTCGGCAATATCTTCTAATGTAGTAATGATATAGGTTTCGCCTGTTGCTTCATCAGTGTGCTTTTCTCTTTGGTACTGGTGATAAAATGTGATGGCTTCTATAAACTGTAAATAATGTGCATTGGTTCTTCTCGGCTTAAAAACTTCCATTGGTATTTTTAAAAACTCTGCATAGGGATTTTTTACTTTGATAGGCTGTAATATTCTTTGTGTGTTTTGCAACAGTTCTTTGATTTGCTTTTCTTCTTCTGTGTTGATTGTCCTTGCACTTTTTTTTCTTTGGTAATTCATAATGGCTTCGTCCTGCTCTGCACTTTCATCTATGTAAATCAAAAAACTTCTGTTGGCATTATCTTCATAGACACTTTCCTGTGTGCTGCAGCCGGCAACGGTTACAGGGCCGGTTACTTTAAACATAACAGTTCTTGTAATGCCCTTGCTGTCTTTTACCGGCACCATTTTTATTATCTGCTGTTTGCTTATCAACTCCCTTAGTGCATACAGTACGGCTTCGGCTCCGTCCATATCTTCTATTAAAATAACTTTGTGTTGTAAATCGTACTCGCCAAAATAATACAGTGCATTGCTGGTTAAACTGGTGCTGGCAATTTTATCTTCTTCTGGTATGAGCTCTGCTAACTTTTCCTGTAGATGTGATTTTCCTGCGCCACTACTGCCAAAACTTATGATGTGTAAAGGGTTCTCTCTTTTTCTGCTGGTAAAAATTATATACATCAACAGCCTGTTGTAATGCTCTCCAATAACGCCGCTCTTGCCGATGTAATCATTTGTTACCTGCATTAAATTTTCCTGCTCTAAAAATTGTTGGGCTGCTTCTCTTTCCTGTGGGGTGAGGATTTTCTTTTTGGTTTCTTTCTCGGTCTGCTTTGCTTCCAACTCTTGTAGCCTGTATAGTTCTAACTGGCTGGTGATTTCAGCGACTGCCTTTGTTAGTTCGGTGCTGCCCACTTCTAACCGCTCTGCTGTTTTTCTTATCAGCTTTTCTACCTGCACATCATTGTATAAATCTAAGTTGTGGCGGATGGCCAGGTTAGCAATATCAGGATTGTTTAAATAATGTTCGTACTTCCTGTTTATCACTTCTATTTTCATTGTTACCCGCAGCCTGTCTAAGCCATCAATGCGGATGCCGCCTAAAATGGTAAAGCCTAATTCATCAGTTGTGTAAACGATGGCTTCGGGGTTTGCTACATTTATTTTCAATTCCATAAAAAATATTTTTTGAACCTAATCGGGTTCAAAGATAGCGGATACAATTCAATGAACAAATCTTTTTCAATTTCTTTCTATCGGATAAGGCTCATAAATTTGCCAATAACTACCATTTAGCGGTGGTTCTGACTTTTAAAAGATTCAACTATGGCAAAAACAACTTTTGGTAAAAAACTAAGGGAGTGCAGGGACGATAAAGGTTTGTCCCAACAGGAACTGGCAAAGATTTTAAAAACTTCTCATTCTGTTATCGGTCGTTATGAACGTGATGAGATGAGCCCTTCTATTGATGCAGTAAAAAAAATGGCTGCTATACTTGATACCACTGTAGGTTATTTATTGGGTGAGAGTACAGAAGGTAAAACTTTAAAAGATACCGCCATGCTTAAGCGGCTCAATGATATTTCTGCTTTGCCCGATAAAGACAAAGAGCATATTCTTTACACTATTGATGGGCTGATTAAATCTGCGAAGCTGCAAGCTTTGTAAAACTAAAAAGCCGCTGATTGCTCAACGGCTTTGGTTAACTTTTATTTCTATCCATTTTCAATATTACGCCAACCCTCATAATACCCCATCATAGTTTTACTGGTGCTATCATTAGGATTGCTTTGAACAGCCCTTAGCAGAACTTCAAAATATTCACTTAAAGCTAATTTGGATGCATTATACCAATCATCTTTATTGATTATAATATTTTCAAAATATCGGTCGCCTCTTTGCCATATATGATTTCTTTCTGAATGAGAAAAAGACAAAACAACTTCTTTTTCAGAATTGCTCCTAAGCCTCAACAATTCATTGCTGGTTGTTCTTACTACCACATCATTAGGATAATCATCATCCGAATCAAACCTGTCATTTTGAATACCTTTTATCCAGTATAGCGAATGGATTAAAAAATTTGTTGCTTTAACTAAATAATGGAAGTTTACTGAACGAAAAACCGTATTGTAATTATTAACTAAAATCTGTACGCCGCCAGATATTCCCCAAAAATTAGATGGTTCAATATCTTCTCCATCCAATATGTTCTTTTGCTGAACTATTTCAGTAAAGGAAATGTCTTCGCCTCTTGAATTAGAGCAATAAAGAAAAAATATTTCAAGTTTATTTGTTGGACTCATTTGGTCAATTATTTTTCTTTTGTAAACATCCAATCGTAAACAATCTCCGTTGCTTTTTTGCCACCAAAATAACCTCCTATACCTCCTATAATTGCACCAGGTATCGCTCCCCAACCAGCCGCCCATGCTCCTATGGCTGCACCTCCTGATGCACCTGCCGATGCTCCAGCCCAACCGCCAGCTATTGTAGTTATAGTCCTTGCTCTATTATCACTATTGTAAACCTCATATAAGTCTGAAGCAACGCCAACTACAATAAGAGCTCTGCCTCCCCATTTGGCATACTTCCACGCCCCTGAGCCAAAGCTTTTGTTTGCTGCTGTTGCCATCTCTGTTGTTGCCGCTGATGTAGGTAGCCTTCCTCCTATATGCTTTAGTGCAGTTGCATCTGTAACACCTTCAATTTTGCCCAATGAATTTAATGCCGTCTGCATCCCTTCACTAAAAGTTCCTGTGATGGATTTATTCTTAGCAATATTTGCAAATATGGTTTCGCCTTTTGCACCACTTTTAGTCGCTTCCCTCAATATTGACATTTCGCTTTGTGAAAGATTCACAATGCCATCACCACTTACTGGATAAAAATGCCCGTCCTTAACATTTACATTCCATGTTGTTCCATTTGAAAGGGTTACATTTTTTTCTGTTTTGCCCATTTGCTTTACAAGACCGACTGCTTCGTTATAAAACTTTTCCAGTACACTTTTGCTTTGCCATTCGGGCTTTACAACTACCGAATTAACTTCCTTTCCTTTAAAATTTGCACCACTTACTAAGTGCCTATCATCTAATTTCATTGGTGGGTCGGGTGGGTCACCCATTCCCAAAAATAATCGCCTGTAAATATCACTACTGATAAGGCATTCAATGAATCGACAAAGCCGCTGATTACTCAGCGGCTTTGTAGCTCTTATTACTTTTATTGACTGCTTCGCACAAAAAAATCATCATTTACAGTTGTGTAAGCAATTAATCCTAACTGCTTATCCCAAAAGAAATTTTTAAAATATTCTTGCTCGCCATACTGTTCTGTGTTCAAGCCTTTGGCATAATAATAAACCGATTTGAGCTTTACATCATTTAAAACGGTATCAATAGCAACAGGCGGCTTATTGTCCAAATCATTTCTATGTGGGCCTAAATTGCCAAAATAGATATAAGGATTATTTTTCTGCCACTCTTCGGTTGTAATAGATATAAACGATTCATCATCGTTATAAATATTTTTTGACCTAATCTTAAACCGCACAATGTATGTTTCATATTGATATTTCGATAGCTCAAATTTATTACAAGGAGTATAGGCATTACTTGTGTCTTTAATTTCTAAAGTATCAATTTGGCCTTTAATATTTTTGTAATAAAACAATTGCCCTTTCTGAAAATGATTTACCCAATCCTTTTCGCTTTGGCTCAGGTGTAACTTTTCACAATCACTGCACCCTGTTAAAAAAGCAACAAACAACATCAACAGACAAAATATATGTTTAAGTTTCATTGAGTTCATTTTTCTTACTTGATACCTGCTTTGTCTAATGATTGCATAACAGTTGACATCATATGATACTGGACACTTGTTATTACATCGGTAGAAAAACGAAGAGCCATGGCTGTTCCGCTATTTATTAACCCATATTGAGGATGGATATACGTTATTTGACCGTTAGCTTTTGAACCGACTAATCTTTGCGATCTGTCAACGGCTTCGCCGCCAACTACGAAAGATTTTATTTGACCGTCTCGTTTATCTTTCGGAAGACCATTGGTTGCTCTGGTTCCCCATGAGACACCTGCAGGATTAAAAGTGATTGCAGCGTTCCCTGTAGCCAAAGAATTAGCGGCAGCCAATCCGCCTCCCAAGGAGTGTCCTACATAAGTCATTTCTTGCCCATTCATCCCATTTTGAAGAGATCTTGCCACTCTTATAGAAAAAGCATATTGGTCTGATGAGCCTGTGACCTGTTTGCCGTCAGAACCGACATCAACCACATCTGCAGTGCCGGCATTTGCCAATACCCATTCTGTTTTGCCATTTAAAGTTTTTGAATACAGTGCCATATTGTATCCTGAAACAGCACCTATATCATCTAATGACACCTCTTGATTGCTTTTGCCAAACATATTGGTTGTTATTTTCTCAACTCTATTCCAACCTGCTTTTTTTAATTCCAGTTGTTGTTTGTTATTAGGGTCAAATTTCGAATAGCTATTATTAGACATCAAAGCTGCTTGTTTTACAGTAGGAGTATCTCCATATACATCAGTGTGCCATATGGGGTTGTTTAAAAAAGTTGCATAGTCGCTTAGTCCTACCGTTGGTTTGGGGTCAACATTCCATCTTCTAACTAATCTTGGGTCATACTCCCAAAACTCCGCAGTGTAACTATTCCCTTCACCTTTTATTTCATTACTCTTTTCCATCCCTCCGAAACCAAATCGATAAGATGCAGTACCCTGTTGATATTTCCTTCCGGGCATTTGCATACCGCCCGGGTAATAATCATTTGCCGTCACAACATCAGCATTGTAGTAGTCTATAATTCCATCAGCAGGTGCAACATCAACACCGATTTTCTTATCGGAGATGGTTACTAAAACGTTCCCTAAATGATTACTTAACTGAAAGATCTTATTTCCTCTGATAAAGTTAACAATATTAGGTTTAGTAAAACTAGTACCCACATTAATATTTCTATTTAAAATACCTACGCGGCTGCTTCCATAAAGGGTCTGCTCCTGCAGCAATAAGGGTGAACTGCTGTTAAGTGTTCCATTGGGTGCATCCTTCGAAAAATAAGTACACATAATATTTCCTGATGCATCCCGTGCATAGCCGGTATATTCTACAGAATCGGCAGCGCTTTTTGTTACTGCTTTTATTATTCTGTTCCCTGATGGATCATAGGTGTATTTTATACTTGTAACAGAATTAGCGGCAGTGGGAGTACGTGTTATTTTAGTTATCTTTCCATATACATTCCACTCAATATTGGTAACACCTTCTTTAACATCAGTCACTAAGTTTCCGATTGCATCATAGGTATAATTTCCTGCTGCTTGATCTTCTATGTCTTCTGTATAATTAGTACTGTAAGCAGTACTGCCATTTTTATCGGTAACATAATTCAACTTATTATTTGCAAGCCGACCTGATGTATAATTATAATTGTATCTCAAACTATCCATGGGAAGATTAGAACCATAGCCCTGTCGTAAATATTTCAGGATATTACCATTAGCATCATAAGACACTCTTTCTTTATAATCATCAACTGGCAACATACCGCTCCAGCTATTGGTATTTAAAGTAGCGCAGCGATATACATCCATACCTGTAATACGGTTCAATTGATCATATGAGTAGTTATATAATTGCGGTGCCTGTACAGCAGTTGCGGATGGATACTTAATATTTACCGCCATGCTGCTGATATTTCCGTTATATAAAGGCCTGTAGTTTGTAGCCGGAGTATTTATATAGGGTGAGTGATCAGGAAATGGCGAAACATTAGTTTGTATAGGTGTATAATCACCTGAAAAGTAATTAAGATTGAATCCCAGTGCATCTTTTGCCGTGTATCGGTTAAGCGAACCAGCCTTGCCATCATTGCCCATATCGTAATCAGCGCTAGACAGGTTAATGGCATTAACCCCTTTCAGCCAGCCCTGCAAGGTGTAGGCATAATCTGTACCCTGCACCAATTGTTCTCCTGTTGTTGTTCGGGCAAGTGGCCCATGAAGATAATAGGTGTAGCGGGCATCTTTTTCCCATACTATGCTGTCTGCACTCGTCTCTGCAAGGGTAAGCCTGTTTTCGGCATCATAGGAATACCGGTGATAGAACATGTCAGGATAATAAGTATTCCCTCTTGGTGGCTGGAAGGCTACAAAATTTACTTTGCCGCTAATTAAATCATAACTATACACCAATCTTTTAAACCGGTTTACATTAACTGAATGTACGTTCATAAAATTTGACGTCCCGCCATATCCATAATCCTGTAGTAAGGTATCTACATTTCCCGCAATGTCATACGTATAGTATGTAGCGGAAGCATAATTTTGACTGCTTGTGTCATAGTATGTTAGCGAACTCACCCTGTTACGCAAATTTCGTTGCCAAATGGTTTGATTTTCTGAACCCACCAAACCCGAATATTTTAAATCGTAGAGTGTTTTTGTAAACTGATGACGGGTAAGCATATGATTATTAAACCAGGTACTTCTCCGGGTACGAGTAAGTGTATTGGTCACCAATTCAAACGGGGCGGTATTTCTTATTTGCCCCACTTCATTTATTCTTCCTAATGCATCATAGAGTGTGTAACTATACAAAGAAAGGCTGTCATTGGGATACCCTGCTGCTTTTTGTTTTGCGTTTTGGCTAAGTACAAGCCTTCCTATTTTGTCATAGAAAAAATTACTGATGCCTGCATCAGGGGTGATTTGTGTCACCACCTGATTCAATGAATTGTACCGGTATTGTGTTGCCAGTACGTGTACGGGTGTCAGTAATTGGTTTTGATTTCTGGCCGTCTTAACACTGTTATTAAAAGTGGTGTCACCAAACTTGCTTACATCCACTCCTTCAGGAGGAATGGTTTTCACCAGGTTACCTGCCTGATCATAAAAGTAGAGTGTATAGTGAAATTCACTGGTTGGTGCCGTTACTTTAAAGCTTTCGGTATACCGTGCTTTTAGGCATTTATCCAAATACCGGTTAGCAAAGCTTTCTTTGAGTGAATCCTGGTAAGCGTTGTATATTTTGGTGCCTACACCTACACTAAACAACGTACTGTCTCCACAGGGAGAAAGACTTGCTGCATCAATCGGTGAAAACAGTGCATTGGGTGAACCACAAAGCATCAGCCCCGTGGCAGAAACATAATTATTACAAGTCTTTGATACCGGATTACAGACGTCCGGAATATATCCATATTTGCTTTTCAATACAGCCATTAACTGGTTATAACCGTAGTTGGTATTGTACCGCTGATTATAAAATTCTGTAAAATTGTTGGAATAGGGCAATGAGTCCGGGATAGTTAATGGAATTGACCTCGACCAGCCATTCTGTGTATTTGACATTCCAGACCCACCCAGCGACCATCCTCTTACCGCCAATGAATTATAAGCAGCATTACTAAGCGATGTTCGTGATGGTCCTGTGTACCAATTGTGAATACCTAAATATCCGCTATCCTGTGTCGAGCGGGCCACCTGTATGATAATACTGTCAATTTGCAGGCTGGTGAGTGTTCCTGCTGCAATATATAAGTGCCGCAATTTAGGCAGGGAGAAATTGACATCACTGGTATATTCATCAGCGAAATTATGCAGGCTTATACTGGTCATTTCCGGAAAATTCACGGGAAGGTTAGGCCATAAATCCTTAAACTTTTTAGCGCCTGGCGGGGTGTAATCATACAATCCCCCTTGTTTAAAATCTATATTAGTGAGTGAATGGTTTTGTGTAAATGCAGCAAAATTATTATTCTTAAAGATGGAGGCAGAGTTATCATTCTTATCTCCATTATTAAAGCCCATAAACCTGATTGTATTAATACTGCTGAAATTATAAAGACTGTCAGTAGTGTTAACAGTAGTATTGCTGGTGCTGTTGAATCCAAACCCTATTAATTGCTGGGGTGCATAGCCTCTTAATTTTGAAACATTGGATAAGTATGCGGCAGTATACTGATAATTATCAAAACCCATATATCCCAAGGTGTCTGTATGATATACAGTTACCGTCTTGGTGGCTTTGGATGGATAAAAATGGATGGCATTATCTGCACTGCCTATAGGATATGCATTTAAGTCAGGATGATAGCTATAATATTGTGTAGCTCTGGGACTATCCGCCCAATTACTTGTTATTGTATTGGTGGTATTCATGTTTTTGGTCAGGTAGGTACGTGTTCCGTCGCCAAAATCAATATAGGTTCCTTTAGAAAATCTAACAGCATCTAATGTATCATGCGAAAAATCGAACTGAAAATATCGCATGCCTATGATACCGTCACAGGGAGCCAGTTTGCCGGGATTAAGCGTAAGCCTTAGTTTTAAATCAGGTAAAACGGATAGCGTGCCTATCACCTGGTTGGCAGCGTTGCTGTTCCATATTTGCGCAAACGACTGCTTTATCTGCAGCGGCGTACCGGTTACAGTATTGCCTATCAAATTTTTATTGACATCAAAAACCCCTTTCGATCCAGCATCCGGTGTACGGTTGCCTGCAAAAGTGCGCATTTCATAATCAACATATCCGGTGTAAGGCCTGATATACCGGTTTTGATAATCTGCTATCAGTTGATCCAATACATTGCAGGATGTGGGCATCACACAGGGAGATGGATGAATGCCACACTTAACCATGTATAAAGAATCAATCTTGCTGTATGAATAATTCGTGCCTTTTTGCGTATTGAAATAGGTGGTGAAAGAAGCTGTACAACTTGTAACGGGACAGATGAAACTTGAATCAACAAATGCAAGATTGGAAGGATTATTAAAATCTTCATAATACTTCAGGTTATCTGAGTTATCCCACATTTTTACATGGTCAACTATAACTTGCGGCCCTATCATATTCGTTGAAAAAACCGACTTGTTTCCAATACTTACCGGCGTTGCAAGTGTACTGTCAAATACAGTTTTGCCATTGAAATAAATATAAAAACGATTCGGCAAAATTTTCATTTTTAATGTTACCCATCGTGTGATGGCATTGGGGTCACTATCAAGAATATAGTTAGCGCCTGTTCCAAAAGAATTTGTGTACAAACCCAGTGTGCCATTACGCCTTACAAGAATATTTTTATTGCCCCACAGTGTATATAAAATATCACCAGTTGTAGTGAAAGGTGATAGTTTGAATTTAACTTCCACACTGTAGCCATTACTTGTACAAAATGTTTTATTATTTGCTGGTTTAAATTCAAAAGCATGATAATACCCTGAATTCCCTGTTCTTACACTATTGGGGAAATGAATAGAACCTGTATCAGCGAGGGATGGAATATCACTGTAACGTGTTCCTCCGTTAGTATTATAAAGTGTGTAAGTAATGCCGCCGGGTTTATTGAGGGTAATAAAATTATTTAAAATTGTATTTAAACTGTCGCAAGGACTTACCAACCCTGTGCCTGCACATTTATCTAAAAAATCCAGGTACTCACCTGCAGTTTTTGAAAATCCTAAATTATAATTCATGAAATTTTCAAAAAGCCTGTTGCGTTTTATCTGGAAACTGTCGTTATCAGCATAGACTGGCACAATACCCGGAAATGCTGTTTTAAAATTAAGATATACCGAATTAACTTCATAGCAACTGGCACAGGCAGCTCCGGTATTGCATTGAAGTGCAGGAGGAATTACAAGGGGTGTAGCAAGGAATGAACAGGTTATTTGCCCATTGCATAACATCCGCAGACTGTCCAGCACGCCCTGGTATATTTTTACGCCGGTTTTTCTAAAAATAAAATCTGCAAAAGTTGGATCACTGCCCGATTGCTGATACTGGGAATAATAATTATTTATTTTATTACACTGGCACGTATCAGGTTTTGTATTAAGTTCAATATCACTGTAAGCAGGTTGTTTATCGTAAGGCTGGGGTGCAGTAATCAGGTAACCATTGCAGGTAGAATCGTAACGGGTTGTGAGTACTGACTTTAATACCTGGATAAAACTGGAATCACTATAAGTACCTGTTGTATAGGTGCCTGGTTTGGTTGTACTGGAACCGTATGCATGTGTCAGGTCTCCTCCTGCTTTGCATACTGCTATAAGACGGGGTAACAGTTGCGTTGTGTCATTGGTGGTGAGGTTACAAGGTCTTAATTCATTTAACCACTGCTTTACATATGCACGGCAATTCTCATCAATAAAACTATTCAGGCTGTCCGTTCCTGCGGACGCACTGTTTGGGATACCGCTTTTTGCATCCTGGGCATTGATGGGATTAAAATTTAGGGTGTGCCAGTCATAAATTTCCTTGCTGGCATTTACATAACCAGGACAGCTAACGTTTTCAATGATTTTATCAATAATCTGCGCCTTTTTAATTAAATACATTTCCCGGAAGTAACGCCAGGCGAAATCCAGTTCACCACTACAGGCAGAATCTAAGGTAAATGCCGTGGATAGAGGTCTGAACAGATTCAAACAGTCCATATCGTTTTGCTTACAATGAGCCATGATAGTAGCCACTGACCATGCATTTATTGCGGGGGTATAACTTATGAAATCTTTAGCGTAGCTTAGTAAAGAATCCCGAAAAGGAGCTAAATAATTAGTTTCCAGTGTAATAAAAAAAGGGTCTCTTGCTGCCAACAGAGGTGAGTTAAATGGAGAACCAGAGGGAAGATACGTTGGTTGTGTAAATCCGCAGGGATTCAAAAAACCACTGTCTCTTGCCTGTTTAAAAGTTTGAATTTTACTAAACCGTTCATCCCATACATAGCTCGCCGCATAGGATTCCATCTTGATTAATTTGCAATATTCTGGATGCAATGGAAGCAACGTTTCTGCCCAGGTCAATTTCCAGTTGTTTAAGAAATCCATTGGTGTCACTGAGGCATCAGAAGGTGGAACTTTAACCCCCTGACTGTTTATAATAGAATCTGGCAGTCCAAATTCATTTTTATAATTGCTGGCACCTGTAAATTGAAAATTATACTTTTTATCAATATTAGAATAGGCGAAAATATTTAATGGATCACGAAAAGCGCTGTCTATTTCAGCATACTGACCGTCAGGAGGGGTCATATCTGCCAGCATTTGAGTTCTTACACTGGTGTGTAAACCAGTAGCTTCACACAATAAATTACAGGCATCAGCCTGTACCTGATAGGCAAGCAATGCCTGTCCCCTGAAAGCGGCACTATCCGAAGGCGGGATATTGTTGTTTAGCATATACCGGATTCTGAAACTTTCTGCGGTGCCCAGGCTGTCAGTACATTTCTTACAGGAAGGTTCACATTGAATTAGGTTAAGAAGGGCATTCTTCACACTGTCAATTATTTGCTGCTGTGTTCTGCAGGTATTTTGTTGCAAAAATATCTCGCTATATCCTTTGAAGGCGGCAGGACTGACAGACAAAGTTTTTGTGATGGTATAACTGCCTTCGGAAAGATTGATACTCGTATCTACAGAGGGCAAAGGAGGAATGACATTACATGAAAGAAACGAATCTATGTTGGAGTTCAGCGGGAAATTGGTACGGGTTATCAGAATGGGCTGATTATTAGGATTTGCACAATCGTTGCTTATAGAAATTTGCAAATCATACAGACAGTCATAACAGATGACATTGTTATTACACGCTTTGATACCAATACTGTCTGCAACTACGGAATATTGAAACCGGTGAGCACCAGACATGGTTACCAACAGATTTTTGGAAGATATGATTGAACTTCCAAAAATCAGGTTATTGGTTGTATCGAGCAGTTTTTTTGTAATGAGTTTATTGTTGCCGGATTTGAGAGTATCCAGTTTTGCAATTGGTTTTCCTGCAAGAGCCGTTGCAATGGTTCTGCCATGCATATCTACATAACTTACACTGTATTGCCCATTGGCATCCCTTACCATATTTTTTGCGTAATGAGCTGCATTGCCTGCTTCTGTACCAAATAAAGCATTCAAATCCTCCTGATCAGCGGCAGAATAAAAATACCTGGTCTCGTGGGAATATGTAGCAGAACTTATATCGTTTATTTGAAATTCCTTACCCACCCCGCCCTGCATGGCTATTCTGCCTGTATTATCAGGCGTATACCTTGTTTCTGTAAAAGGATACAAATTTGCATCAGGAATAAACCGGTTGAAATCATTATTTACAAGTGGATTTGATGGGGAATAATATTTAGAAGCGCCGGACAATGTATCCATACCCGGTAATATTGCACTGCAATTGTTATCAGTGGGGGTTGCGTCACCGTCAAAAATACTTTTATTATAGGGAGCATTTGCAACGGTATTGTTCAAATTTGCTGTGTATCCGATAAGCCTGTTTAATGTCGGTGCAGGCATTACCTGTATAACAGGTCTTCCCTGATAATCATACAGCGTTTCTGCAGCTATGGTAAAACAGGTATTGTTGTCTTTGGTTATCGTTTGCCTGTTACGGAGTGTGCCGTCAAAATACTGCACTACTGATTTACGCTTCCCCTCTTCTGCATAACTGGTACTTGCCTGCCAGTTAAGTTTTTTTTCATGACCTAAAAATCCATACACACCAAGACCACCTGTATAAAAACTGCTCCACTGTCCCTCAATCCGCTGTCCGGTCGGCCTCACCTGCACCGGCCGCACCCGGTAATATAAAATACCTCCATTGTCATAGAGGAGGGGTATCTGGTAGTTTTCGCTAGTAATTGTTACTCTGGTGGCGTTATTTTTAAATAATTTTTTTCGATCTAAGGTTGAAGTGCCATTGATATAATAATTGGGAACTGCCGTTGAATCTATGTAGGTCCATTCCAGGTCATATTCTGTAATGCTTTTAATCTTGCCCCAGCTAACCATGAATTCTCCGGCACTTGAACATGAATCTGCATCATTGAGTGAACCCAATAGCCCGGAAATTGTTTGAATAACATCTGCATTGGGGTTAAAGTTATATGTTCTGTTTACTACAATGGTATTTTCCAGCATGAGTGCATTTTTATAAGCACTAAACGTTCCCAGGTTTGAAGTCACACTGAAAATTTTAACCTGAGATTTAAAACCACCCGTATACGTGTAGACCGCCTTGCTCTGGTATGATCGTAATTTATTGTATTCTATAAAAACTGTCTGAAGGCTGGAAGAATCCAGTACATCATTAACCCCAACAAGCTTGGTAAAATATACTTTGAAAGTAATGGTGACTTTAAACGAATCAGGAATTGCGATATTGCCAAATTCGTTAAGTTTAAAAGTAACGAAATCCTGAACACTGTTAGTGGTTTGCGTTGCCCTTTGGGTAAGATTGGCAAACACCGTATCCTGTACCGAACTTGATGAATCTTTGGCTATCTGATTATTTATACCAGTAAGCGGCAGAGCCGAATACTTTTCTTCCTGTGCTGCTGCATATACAATACATATAAACTGAAAGCACATGCTTAATAATAAAAATTTAAAAAGCTGGTAATTGCGGTTCATGTAAATCGTTTTAAGGTGCTTACTGATATAATTTTTTATTTAGTCTTCCAGCAGGTTGACTATTTCATAACTGGTGTTCATGCCCGGTGCCAATTGTATGTCTGAAGCACTGTTTACTTTAAAATAGGGATTGGTAGAAAATACAGATGAATTAAAAGTTCCCGTGGCATAATTTGTAAAGTTGACATACATATTTATCATCTTCGCTGAATTAGAATTAAGTTCTTTATTCATTGAATAGGTGATGTACGAAAGCCGGTTCGTTAATTTACAGTACACCAGTTTAAAATTCCGGTAGATTGAGCCTGAATCGAATGAAATGATTATCCTCCTGTCACAACTGGAATCTGTTGCTGTCATTCCTTTCATTGACATAGTCTGAAAAAGATTATCAGTTACATCAACCTGAAAAATAAGTTTGGGGGTACGCGAAGGTTTTTGTACCACAATTGTCCGGTTTGTATGATAAACAGTACCCGACACATTTTCATTCTGAATATGCTCAATAGTGTCCTGCAGCATTAAAATATTTGCACTGTCGCCGTTCAATTTGTACTTCGAAAAAATGGTATCTTTGACTGTTACAGTGTCTATATCAGTCATGTAATAATTCGCATCAAAACTGAGATAGGGGGTTGTATATAAAATTGCCTGCAAATTGGCAACTTCATGAAGGATTTTTATAGTTGTAGTATCATATACTTTTTGTCCTTTGGTCTGTGTTACAGAGAAGAGTAAGATTATCCCTGCAGTTATGAGGGCCAAATATTTATTATACTTCATATTAAATGTGTTTAATGGTTATTTTAACAAGGCACTTCTTGTTTCTTTAATTGTTTTGATACCTTTTTCTGTTTCTTTTTTTATCCTGATTAAAGTACCGTCATCATCATACTCATAAAAGCTTGTATAATTGTTTTCATCAAGTTCCGCCATCAGTCTTAAGGTAACAGGATCGTATACAAAAGATTTCATGTTGCTGTTAAAAGGATGAATCCGTATATCATCAAAGTAAACCGGAACACTGCTGTTGGTAGATTGCAGGCGAATGGTTAGTTGTGTTGCAAGAGGTATTGTGAGCGTATCTTCAATCCGCTGCCAGCCTTCAATAATATTGCCTGAAGGTTTCAATGTTACCGTGGTTCCATTATTAAATACCAGCTGCATTTGTGTGTTGCGGTAAGAAGAAACAGTATCCGGATTGTTATCTTTTTCTTTAACCCATGCACCCACTAAAATTTTAGTAGAATCAATTGGAGAAAAATTAGCCAGCATTACATTGGATTGTCTTAGCGTATCCAACCGGGTGCATAATTTTGCATTGGTTATTTTAATAGTGGTATCAGGGATAGGTCTTATGTTTGTTGTATAAAACTGACTCTTAGGAACTATTTCTTTAGGTTGACTTGGACTGCTCCATTCTAATATCGCTCTGCCTGGATTCCCAAAATTTTTTAAATTAACTGCTATTTTATAAAAACGTCCAGCCTGAAGATAAATTGGCGTTAAAGGAACACTTAAATTGCGGTAATCTTTTTCAATAATTGTTCCAGATGAAATTTGATTATCATCCACTTTTACAGTTAAAAAGTCGTCGCCAGTTCCATAAAAAGTATATAGCTCGGAGTATTTGGGTTGGATATATCCACTTATGTCACATACCCACTGGTCACTAACGCAATTAGAAAGTTTCTGTTTATCCTTAAGCTCAAAATTTATATTGTCTACAATTCGTGGACTACAAGGAGTTCCCCAAGTTATAGAGTAAGAAGTTTCATTTAATCCATTTCCAGCACCTGTTATTACAGTATCGCTTACTAAGGACGTTAATGTCTTTGCAATAATAGCAGGAGATTTGTCATCGTCGGGTACAAGAGGTACTGTTATGCTATTCGCCTGATTGCCGCCTACCCTTAAACTGTAAACTCCACTGTGGCTGATAGAATCTACAATAGTACCATTGGCAATAAAGTTAATAAACCGCTGTTTAGGGCAACTGGTACAGGTATCAGTGGAATAGCTATAATCTTCAAATCCGTCAAATACCATTTCCCTGCTTCGGCTGTTTTGAGCAATTGCTACCGGCAGGGTTTGATTGTATCCATATTGCGCAGAGTTATATTTTATTTGATCGTGATTTTGGAGTTCAAGACCTTTGGTATTAATCAGATCCACGTCGTTAGTCCATATCCAGCGGTTTACATCTTCCACAGCCTGTAGTTTAGTTGTGGTAAATGCCCAGTAGGGTTTGAATGCATTAATCACCCCATCTTTGCGAATATTGGTAGTGGAAGTGGCACTTACGGTACTGTCTTTTCTGGAACTAAAATAGGCGTAGCTGTTGTCTACCTGCCAGTTACCCCAAATGCCCCATTTGTAGGGATTGGTTAAAGTATCATTGATGTTTGGTTTACATTTAAAACTGTCAGCTAAGCCCATACAATAGTAGCCTGGTGTGGGGAAATTGAGATAGGTAGGGGCAAGGCCATTGGCACAACCCTTAGTGTAATTTATACTAAAATAAGGAGTGCAGTCTCTAGAAAATGTACTTTTATAGGAGGGAGAATTTCCCTTCTTAACAAAGCCACATGATTTACCATCAAAACCAAATGACATGGAACTCATTCCCAGATTGGTGCAATTTCCTGCCCAAGGCATGTCAATAGTAATGGAAGGTTTAATTTTAGATATAATATAATTATTAAACATGTCCCGAACCATGGTAGTTGCATTGTAATAACCTGAAAAATATTTTTTAACACCGAAAGTTGTGGAGTCAATATAGATTTTACCTGTAGACGATACCTCTCCACGATTTTTATAGAAATAAAAATCCCATAAGTTTTTTTGTTCAGTATTATTGGCAGCATCCTTTATTTCATCCTCTATCCAGTTACCTTTTGATCTGTATATAAAACAAGCGTTGGAGGACAAAACCGAGTTTATAAATACTTTTGGCCTGGTCACTAATTGGGGATGATTGCTATCTGGGGATTGCAGATTTAAAGTAGCTGAAGTAATTATTGATTGAGGAGGAATTTCATTAAAATCAAAGAGCATCCATGTTTTTTTCCCTTGGGTGAAATCATTAATGCATCCTGGTAATGTTAGAATATCACCATTATATTTATTAGAATAAGCTTCAAAATGTTCATTATTTGATTTTCCAGTTAAGAATAGAAGGTTCTTGCCGTTAGTTTTTTGGGCCATAATAGAATAAGTTTTCTGTCCATAAAATACTCCTTTAGCCGAGTCAGCGAGCACCCATCTACTTACGGCTGTATCTTTTCTATAACCACTGCTGTCTACTTTCCAGAAATCTTTATATCTAACTACATTAGCAGCAATAACATTGGTTGTGGAGTCAAATATTATCCGGTTTATACTGTTAACTATTTTAATGGGGTTTTGTAAGCTGGTAATGGTTCCTATAGATTTCGACTGCAGGTTTCGCTTGCCGGAACGGACTATCTTTATCAATGAAGCAAAACCTGTTACAGGTTTGCCATCCCTGTCAATAAAAAAAATGCCCGATGAACCACTTCCGCCTTTTCCGGCATCAATTGCCCAAATCTTGGTTTCGCTTTGCATGAAAAGAGAGGTGTCATAAAAATTTTCATTCCGGCAAAGATCACTGCCACGACCTTTTTTAAGCAGCCCGTAAAAAATTAATTCATCACCGCTTTCAAAATATCTTTTTATACCATTCTCGTTAAAGCCTTTATAATCCATTTTGCCATTGATAAAACGGACATCCTTAAAGCTTGCACCTATATTTTTATATCCTCCCTCCATGCCACTGTATGCCCAGTAAGCGGGGTAATTAAATGAATACAGCAGGTCATCAAACTCATTTTGAGTTCTTGATAAAATGACATCGCCGGTTTCTCCGTCGTAAACCATATTGGCAGTAGAAATTTTACTTCCTTTGTCAAATCGCACCACGCTGTCGAGAATTGCATACCGGTTAACAATTTTGGTGACTGCAATGGATCGGAACCTGCTGGTTTCGAATGAAGGCAATTTGGGCTTGGAAGGAAATACAAAGAATGCCCCTGCATAATCCACATTTAACTGAAGGCTTGCACTGATGGTTTTGGAAGTCTGTTCTCGTACATCAATCAACATGTCTACTTCTTTGCCCATCTGGCTGTTCATATTCAACACGCCGCTTGCTGAATCTGCACTCACTACTTTATTGGATAAATGCCTGCTGGCAGCATTGTCATTGTCCACTTTATAATAATTGGTGGTAAAGCTTATCGGGTGTTCCAAATCCGTTTGGGCATATGAGGATTGTGTTTTTACTTTTCCATGCATATCGTTTAGTTCAACCTTAAATCCCTGTGAAATAGTGATATATCTCTTGGCATCAAATTTTAAATAATTACCTAAGGGATTGGCATAGGTTTTCTTACTGTCATTATCCAGGGGAGTACTTTCAAATAATGTTGGAAATTCTTTTGCTGTATAAAACTCTGTTACATCTGTTCCATTGGCAGATTTTTTTAGTTTATTGATAGTCTGTACCGTAACCTTACTATACCCCACGTTAGGAGAAGGAAAAAAAGATTCACCCAGCGGTTCTTCAGTATATACAAAATCTGTTGGTCCTAATGCTGCCATTTTTTCTGCATATTCGATTGGATTAAAAAAAGGATTTTCTTCTTTGCCTAGTACTGGTTCATATGAAGCCACACCGCTGCTAATCGGAACTGTAACACCATTGACCAATTTAGTGGTGCTGTAATTATATGTTTGTCCGTAGGTGCTTTCTGTCTGTGTAGCCATTGCAGTCCAGTTATCAAAGATTTGTATTTTTTTTACCCTCAAGCCACCCCCAAGTTTTTTAAAATCAGCACTGTTCAGCCGTACAAAAGACTTACTTGTATCAATGGCATTACACCAGTTCCTGGTTTTTGAAGCATCTTCAAAACCAGCCACCATATTCTTAAAATTTGACCCCACAGATAAAAGCATACCAATTACATCCCTGAATGAAGCATCATCACCCGGTTCAGAAAAAGGATATGCCTTACTTGGTAAGTTTAGCCGCAGGTATTGTATCGCTGAAGTTGCAAGCGGGCTGTTGCCGTTTAAATTAGATAGCTTTATCCAAATCATTTTATTGCCATATCCGCTTTTAATATCGTAATCTTCTATGTCTGCAAAACAGGGTACCTGCTCATAACCGGAACCCCAGCGATTTGCATCAAGATTATCCGGCATTTTTACAAATAACTTAAAATACAATTTTGAAACATTTTCAAGATATCGTTCTTTGATTTCATTTTTGTTTGATACTGCATCCGTTAATCGCACATATACATACAGATAATCATTACCGGATTCGTTGGGCAGGTATAAAGAATTGGATAATCCTGCTGCAGCTGTAGCACCCAATCCCGCTATGGAAAACATTTGCATTGACCTCCTGTTCTGTACATACGCATAGTCATCAGATTCATAGGAAATTTTCATGTATCCGCCGGAAGGAAGTCTTATATCATTGAGTGTCCAGGGTGCAACGCTATCTGCTGCTTTAGTACTGTCCCATCCATTGTTATTTTTCTGCAATACATAAGGGTATTCGGCATTTGAAAGTTTATTTCCCGCTGGTCCAGGATTGTCCGCAGGATTTTTATAATTACCCCACCGGTCAAAAGAATGCGTGTTAAAAGAAGCTTTTGGGCCGCCGTAATCAAATACATATGGATTTAATTTCCCCTTATAATTTTTGTTATAAGAAAACCAAATCCTTTTTAGCGTCAGCTTACCAGTATCGCCTGCTGAAGAGGGCATTCTCCTGCACAATTCGTATGAATACTCAAAATGTACCGATTTCACCGGTTTTGCATTGGCTACTCCATTTTTTAAAAAGTCTGCTTTGGTATAAAGATTTATTTGCTTTAACCGGTATAGCGGTTGTGAAAAAGACAAGCCCCCACTTTTATCAATGGTTCCATAGGAATCCTTGCGTATCGTATCTTCCAGCACAAAGGTTGCTATCATAGTTTTAGACTCAATCGAATTCATATACCATATTTCCTTTGTTCCATAGGAATAACTGCCTTTGTCATCCCTGTTATATGTTTTCAATCCTTCATTGTAATGTGCCTTGAATGCATTAAAGGGTGTCCTCCACCTGTATGGATTCTGGGCTCCATAAACTTGTGAGTAATTGAATTTTACGGCGTTGCCGTTGTCATCCTCGGTTATACCGTCACCGGTTATATCTACATAATCGGGTGAAAGAATAGCACTCAATAAAAAAGAATGAGCATAACCGGGTATTTTTTCCCTGCTGAAATAACGCTCTTTTCCGTTGGGATTACCGGTGGAATCATCAATTGGATTGTAACTGACAAGTCCTTTTACGAGGTCTGCGCCACTTTTATCTACTGAGAAAGAGACATCATTTTGTTCAATATTATAGACAGGTATTCCATACACATACTTTCTGCCCTCGGTGTTCAGCACTGAAATTTCAGAAAGGTGATGCCCTTTTTTCAGTTCATCCACCCTGTTAATACTTTTATAGTTATCACTGCAACGGGTCGAGGGGAAACTGTTGATATAATATGATTTTATTTTATTGTCGAGTCCGATACCTTTAATGGAAGCTTCATTTGCAGTAAGGTAACTGATCAGCTGGGTGCGTTTATCCCGTTGGGTTTTATACGTATTCGGGGCAAGGGCAAGGGTTCCTGATGGCCGTGCATTGCTAAACAGTGTCAAATTTCTGGTAGCAGAAACAACCGGGGCATTTTGATCCGTAACCGGACTCAGCTGTACCCGAACCAATTTATCGTCACCAATCTTATCATAAAAATTTTGATCGATGGTGACCTTTTCTCCGGGATTTTTAAAATACACATTTTCATAGAGGGAATCAGTTTTTCTAAAACCAATATACCTGGCCATAATATTGTCACCAAGCCAGGGATTATTTTTTGAGTTTGCCCAAACCTTATTGAGGTCAACGCCGCCGTGAAAAATGCCGCCAAAACCAAGGTCAATACTAATCCTCCCCGAACTGCTTTTTGTTTCCATAGCATGGTCATATATCATCCCAATATCTCCCCTGTAAGGACGAAACATACCTCCTGTACCTTCTCCGCTTATAGAATAGATATCATACGTATATCCAGGTATGGCAATATTCGGGGTGGTTTTCCTAAAAGCAACTTCTTTTTCCCGGTTAAAATCGAGTAACACTTTTTGCTGATCACCTGCTTCCTGGTAATATAAATATCCATATGCCGGCAAACTGTCGGTTTGATCTTCGGGCGCTATGGACTGGTTGGAATAATTTCCTGAAACAAAAAAATTAGGATGGTACGCCCATTGTTCAAAACCAACCTTGGCCGTAAACGTAAACTGGGTAGATGAATACGGTATGGTAATGTTGGGTGTAAATGAGGGGGTTGCAAAAGAAATTTCTCCTTCACGGCCTAAACCCTGGCTATACATACCTGCCGTCAGGCTTTTTAGCATATTGACCTGCTGACGTGTTTGCATAGTCACCTGCACCGATTGTATGCCTACACGGGAATTATAGTTCGTGCCAATCCCAATATTATCTCCTTTTTCTTTGTCTCTCTCTTTTTCCAGCCGGTATGAAAAAGTAGGTGCTATATCCAGCCCTGACTGTGAATTATTGGTTATGCCTAATGATCCGCTTAAATGTCCCTTGGACGCAGTGCCGGAATTAATACCGGCATTTATGCCGGTTAATGTACCCCATCCATTGTATGTATTGTGGAAAACACCAAGAGAAAAACCGAGAGAAGTAGGTCTTCCACTGGTTGTTCCCCCGCCGTCCCCTGAATTTTTTATTTGTGCTGTTTTTCCCAGTAACTCAGCATTGGCACCTCCAGTCACACCGATTGTTCTGTTATCTTTCATGGAAAGTGTCTTAGTGATTTTATCTACGCCGTTAAAATCATCCGGTAATCCTCTCATATTTCTGTTAATGGTTCCTGCATTGATATTCCAGCCCAATCCAACCCAACTTGCTTCCTGATCCATAGTTACACCGCTGTTATAATGTATGTTTACAGGATAACCTCCTACATCGAGCAAGGGTATGTTATAGGAAAAATCTCCCGTAAAAAGATCCACCATATTGTTGTTGTTCACTGAACTGAAACTTTGCATTTCAGGCTGGGTGGGTCCGGGTCCGCTTATGGGTTTGCTGACAGGTTTAGACAGCGTATGCAGCGGTGCAAACCTGGTTGTATTTACAGGGGATTTAACTTCTTCTTCAAGAGGATACCTTCCAGGATTTGAAAAAACCGAACTGGTATATGTACGGGAACTGGTAAACCGGATGCTGTGCCTGTCATTTACATAAGTTTTTCCCGATGGGATTGTGGCAAATACCGGAGATATCAACTGTATATAAAAAATGAATACGAAAAACCAGGCAATTAATTTTTGATTGCTGCACATTGCTTTAAGGAACATAATGAAGTGATTTTATTAACTAGGAATATTTTAAAGGAATCAATTATTTACTGGTTTTCTGTATTCAAATTTCAGGTACCAGTGTTCCTGCCTGGAATTTATTAATTCGAGCAGATACATGTGTTTCGCAACAAACCCTGTATACCCGGAAATATCGGTAGAGATAAAATTCTGCCCATATTTTAAATTTGTTAATGGTGCAGCTATTACTATATTTTTTGGAACAGCACCACTGATATCAAAAATATTGTACGTACTGAAGCTGTCATTGATTTCATTGAGGTACTGATAATTTACTTCATTGCTGAAAACGTAATAAGATGCATCATTTTCTTTTTTCAGCGGTACATAAAAATCAGGAATGACGGTTGATTGTGAAGTGTCCATATTGTATTGCCGTACTTTAAAACTGAATATTTCACTTTGAGCAAAAGCATTGTCGCTCCCCTTTGCTGTAACTTGCCACGCATATAATTTGGATGTATCGAGTTCTGGTAAGGAAGCGGGATATAAAAAAGAATTAAAGGCAAAATTACTTTGAGAGAAAATCGGCAGATTTTGCTGTATTGCATCGCCGGGAGTTTGCGTACCGTCAACACTTACCAAAGAGAAATCATAACTGAGGTTATTAAATCCAAAGGAGGGTGCAGGCGCTATCCAACTGAAAAATGGACGCCTGCTGTCCGAAGATTCATAATTACCCGGGCTTATTAATACCGGCGGGCTGATGGGTTCCACTTCTATGGCAGTACATTCTTCATCCACCTTGTTCGCTCCGCTCTCGAGTACAACGGAATAACAAACGACAAAGCGGCCTATTGGCAGCAATCCTTCCGGATTCGGATTGATATTGAATGTATTGTCAACAATAGTGTAAAGCACAGGTGAAAGATTATGATACTGAAGCTGACTTACCTTTTGGGTTAATGGATACATGCCGGATTTTGCGGTAAATAAAACCTGCCCGGTGGAAGCATTTGAAAAAGTGAGCTCAACCCGAATATTCACGGGAGCATCTCCCATATTTACCACAGAAAAATTCCATAGCTGGCTTTTCATATATAATCCCGTGTAGGGTATTTGCGAAGTCAGCAATACCTGGCCGTAAGCCCACTGAACCAAAAGCATGAATGGCAATACAAATATTTTTTTCATGTTGGGTTAAAAGTTTTTGGTTAATTGTATGTTTCCGGTTTTATTTTTGACAAGTAATCCGTATACACCGGGAATATAACCCTCCTCAAAAAACAAACTGCATCCCCAATGGTTATTCAACGGCATACGGTAGCTGCTGTAATAACCTGTTTTGGTTTCCCCGTCTTTTAAATTATTTACCTTAAAGCCCAGGAGTATTGTTCCGATTTTTTTTACAGGCAATTCTATATGCTCGTCCACGCAGTTATAGTTATAGGTGCGGCTAACACTGTGCGTAAGCGTAAATCCTGCATTGAATCTTTTGAAATTGAAAAACTGGCTCATAAAAATATTACTGGAATTGAAATATACATACCCGGAATCTCTGAGATCATTGTAAAACTTAGCCAGCATTAATGAAGAGGAGGCACGAATGTCACCTACCCGGTAAAAATGGGAAGCATTTACATTTAATGTGTTGAATCTATTTTCATACACCAGGTCATTAACCACAGTGATTTGGGATAATGGCATATAAGAAACCGATAAAACCGGCCATTTGCGCTTGCGGAAAACGGCCTGCACACTTTTAAAAACAGTATTGTTGTTGTATCCCTGAATCAGGTATGGACTGGAAAACTCATTGCGCTTAACAGAAGCAGAAAGCCTAAGTTGCCTGCGAAAAAAATATTCGTCCCACTTTATGCTGTAGCTGCTGAAGCTTGCACTGGTCTGAAAGGTGCTGAATGATTGATAATTGGCTCCGGTATTTTTATAATATCCCTCAATATTTGCCTGAAGTTTTTTAAAAGTATAATAAAGAGAGATATAATATGCTTTATTCGTTTTATCCTTAAAATCAAGTTTTGTCTGACTAACGGGAATTTTATTGAAATTGGGATTTACTGACTCTGCAATTTCTGCTTTGATATATCCCTGCCGGTTTATTTGATATTTAGCTTCCATACTGATTCCCGTTACATCAAATTTGTATAACTGGTTCCCGGTATATCCCGGAACAAAACTTTGTTTATTCCCCCTGAAGGCGGAAAGAATTATATAATTCCCTTCAAGGCGCCCGATTCCCAATCTTCCCATCACTAAATATTGTTTGTAAGTATCCCGGCTGTTGAAGAGATAATTTCTGAACCTGAAATCAATTGTTCCGGCACTGAATGCGGCATAATACCATGAGTTATATTCGATATTGATTCCCCGTGTTGTGATGTTTTTTGCCGACAATTCTGAATAATTCAACTGGCTTCTGCCAATAGCAAATTTTCGCAATCCTAATAACCACCGGTATTTTGAAGGGATGGTTTCCATCTGCTGCTGTCTCAACCGATCCTCATTTTTTGCCTGCTTTCGTTTAAAAAAATCTGTGACACTTCCATTAATAGGGTGAGATAATATATTGTGGATACGCTGACTGAGGATGTTCAAAGAATCAGCCAATTGTTTTATACTGTCTGCTTCTGCCTTAGCCTTGTTATAAAAACCTATATATTTTTCGGCATTTTTTTTTAATGAATCCGATTTTATTTTGGCAAGACTATCAGGCAATGTAATGTCCCAGCTCATTTGTGGAACATTAAGTAATTCTCTTGCTTCAATTAATTTTTGTATATCAAATGAATTTTCTAAACGGTTACTAAGTTTTAAATATTCCAGTGATTTTAACGCCAGTGCTTTGCTTACTATTGAATCATTTATCCGTTGGGTTATATCAAAATTATGGATTGAGCCGGCGTATATTTTTTGCTGAAAGGCCTGCAAATCAAACTCCAGCTGAAAATCACTGATATTTCTGTAGAGCATAGAATTGGTTCTCCGCATGAACACATTTAATCTCATGGGCAGCTGATTCCCAATCAACAAATTCATCGTTGTGCTGAATTGATGCTGGTATACATCTTTTTGAAAAAAAGGAGTATCTATTACTGATCGGTAAAAAGCGGTATAGTCAGTCCTTCCTCCGGTCACTGTTATATATGGTGCTGAAAATTTTGGAATTAAAGCCCAATGCTTCAGTGCAGAACTTTTGAAAGAACTGTCTGTGAATTTTGGAACAGGTCTTATAAAAAGTTGCCTGAATAAATTTTTATTCTTTCCTGCGTAGTTCTTTACATAACCTTTTAAACTTGTTGAAGAATCTCCGGGAATATTAAATATATTTTTTACAGGCAGATGGCTTTGAGGTAATGTATTTATAGACTCTTTGCGAAAGAATGAATCACTATGGTTGGTTTGCTGTGCAAATAAAATACAAGGCAAAATTAAAATAATCAAAAATATTATTACATCCGGCCTTATCCAGGTGTACAGGTATGATTGAAAGCAGTTCACTAGTGATTCTCTTTAGTTTTTATCAAATGAAAAACAACAGCTGTATTTCAGGTGATTAGTTAGGTTAGGTTTATGTTTCTAATTCTCAGGAATACACTTACAAGAACACATAAAAGTGCAGCTCCAGAAAATCTGAATAATATGGATACAATACAGGTAATTAAGAATAATTGCTTATCCTCAAAATCTTTACCGTTACCAAGTAAGTACTACAGAAATCTAAAAAGATTTTTATAGAAAATTTTAAAAGAAAAAAGTCCGAAAGGTTACGCACGGGGTCATTAAGGTTCAGTTAGTAACTAAAAATATAAAAGAAAACGATATAAAAAAAATATTTTCACATAATCTGATATTATCTTTAAATTAATTAAATCAGTTATCGCTCTTTTATCTTAATACTGCTCTATAAAATATGAAATCTCTCTTTTCTTTTTTTATCTCGTTTACTTTCATACATACACTATATGGACAAATTAACATCATAAAAGATCCAGCCCTGAGTATATCTTTCACCATGACTGATTTTAAATCTGCGGATAATATTAAATCTGGTGGCTTAAGCAAACTGTTTGATTTTGAGCTTATGCACGTAAAGGGAGGGTTATCCGTAGGGTATATTACAGGGATACACAGGTACATTGATTTATTGGTAAGTGCAAATGGATGTTTCGTAGACAGTCCGGTGCGGAGATTTAACGCAACGGGTAAAAATAATTTACTGATAGATGTAACCAGTGCGTTATACTTCAAGCTATTTACTGATAAAAAATTAATGTTACCATTTCTAACAGCGGGACTTGGTATTTCAAACTATAAATCTTTTTACGGGATACATTTCCCTGCCGGTGCCGGACTGCAGCTTAATTATAAAGATGATGTATATCTTCTGATACAATCCATTTATTCATTTGGAATAACAAATAGATCACGTGATTATTTGCGCCATAGTATTGGAATTGCAGGTAACATTAAACGGCGGAAACAAAAAGCACGTTCGCATGTACCCGTCACCGTTATTGCACCATTATTAAAAATGAATTCAGATAAAGATGGCGATGGTATTGTTGATACAGCAGATCGTTGTCCGGAAATTCCCGGCTTACTTTCTTTACAAGGTTGTCCCGATATTGATGGTGACGGAATTGCGGATATTGATGACCAATGTCCTGCCCTGTATGGATTGCTAAAATATCATGGTTGCCCTGTACCAGACTTTGATAAAGATGGCGTGATTGATGAAATGGATTCATGCATTACGGTGCCTGGTATGTTATACAATCACGGGTGTCCCGTCCTAGACAGTGTCAGTAATGCGCAAATAACTGCAGCTGCCCGCCAGATTTTCTTTCAGACAGGCAGCGCAAGACTCCTTCCCAAATCATACAGGGCATTGAATGAAGTGTCTGCAATTTTGCTTTCACAACAGGCATACACAATACAAATTGAGGGACATACAGACAGTATTGGCAATGCTTTCTATAATAAGAAACTGAGTGAACAAAGAGCGGAAACCGTGATGCTTTACCTCATCGGCAAAGGAATTTTAAAGGAAAAAATCTCGGCAAAAGGTTGGGGTGCAGAACATCCGATTGAAACGAATACAACGGAAACAGGCAGAGCAAAAAACAGGCGTGTTGAAATCATATTGAAAGACATCCCATAAGATAAGTTCGGATTTTTTGAATATCTGCATCAATCTCTAAACAATTGCGGCTGACCGTTGCTGTTAGTTTCATGGTAGAATTCAATACTCTTTTCAATAGCTTCTCTTCTTTTTCCATAGCTTTTTCTGGACTGTTCTATAATTAAGTCTTTATGTGATCCCTTATAAGGACGCACAGCAATTGTAACCCCACTAAAAGGCTTTGAGGTAGCTCCATCAATCATGAGTTTGATATACATGGTATACCGCGGCAGGCTGACCAAATCTGCTTCGCTAAAAACTGGTGAAAATTCCTTTGCCAAATACGCTGCATCCGTTGCCCCTACCCGAAAGGAAATAACTGTACCTACATTGCCAAAGATAGCTGCCCGTATGTTTTCATGCAATTGCTCAATATACTGATGGGTTAAAAACAGAGAGAGTTTGTACTTTCTGGCCTCTGCCAGGATATCAGCAAATGACAATGATACAAAGGAATGGAGTTCATCCACATATAAGTAGAAGGGTCGTCGTTCATGTTCAGGCTGTATGGAGCGGTACAGTGCGGACAATTGAATGGAGGTGACAATCATACTTCCTAAAAGCGAACAGGCATCTTCACCTATTTTACCCTTCGACAGGTTCACAATTAATATCTTTCCACTATCCAGCACTGCCTGCATGCTAAAGCTTTTTGTTTTTTGTCCTACGATGTTCCTGAGAATGGTGCTTGTAAGGAAAATACCAGTCTTATTGAGAATGGGAGTAATTGCTTCTGCTTTCAGCGCAGGAGAATATTTATCAAATTCATTTGTCCAGAATGAAATAATATGTTCATCCGGAACATAACGGAGTGCCCTGCTTCGAAAGTAACTGTTGGTTAGGAGGGGCTGAATATCCAACAGAGTGGCGTCTGGAACATGCAGGAGGGTAAGCAGGGAGAACCGGAGAATGTATTCCAGCCAAGCCCCACCCAGCTTGCTTCCTGATCCATTGTAATGCCGCCGCTATAAAATATATTTACAGGATAACCACCTACATCCATCAATGGTATGCTGTAAGAAAAATCGCCGGTAAACAGATTAACCAGATTATCGGAACCTGCAGCCTTAAATGAACTGGCTTCCGGCGTGGAAGGCCCGCCTATTGTTGTTTTTAGAATAGATATTTCAGAAGCTGTTTTTTTTATCTTATTTGGGCTGATGTTATGGGCATTATTGATTTCACCCGGCAATTTGCCTGTACCAGGTATATGTGTATCATGGGTTTGCTTATAGCTGCTATTGTAAACAATACCACCATAACAGTCGGTTGTTATTGGCAAACCAAAAATATGCCCGGCTGCATATAAAGGAGAAAGAAGCTGCAAATAAAAAAGCAAAAACAAAGGCCATGCTATGTGCTTACTGTACCTGCCGGAAAATGATTGTATCATATTGATAATGCTATTGAATAAATTAATTAATGCTGAACAATATTGCCTGGCTTTTTCCTGCCAGGTCTGTAAGTGTAAGGCTGTATATTTTACCTTTTTGAAAATTGTGATTTAAGTCTATATCCAAATAATTATCTCCCTGTATTATTTTCTTGTTAACTGAAAGCAATATATTTCCATCGGCATCCGAAAAAACAATGGGTGCATCATGCTCTTTGAAAAAAGATGCATATTTAATGTATAGTTTTTTACCGGTAACACTATATGTGCCTTTTAAATCATCTTCTAGAAGTATGTAATTAATGTTTATCGCAGCAGGTGCCGCTACATTTTCCTTTCCAATGGAAAATGTCCATACATCGGTTTTTGCTGCATAGCTAAACCCGTTTTTGGCAGTTACTTGCCATGCGTATAATTTACCTGTGTCTAATTTTGTAAAGCTGGCTGGATACAATTCGTTTGGCTGCATAATATTAGCTTTTGAAAATAGCGGAGTATTGTACTGGATGGCTTCTGTAGGCGCCTGCCCTGGTAACACTTCTGCCACCAGCAACTCATAATTTAAATTATTAAACATATCAAATGGGGTTGGCGGCATCCAGCTAAACTGTGGAGTAGTTGCTTGTATTTCAGATTTATCAGCAGGTAAATTTAAGAGAGGTGGGCTAAGTGGATCAATATTAATTTGCACGCATTCTTCTGCAAGAGGATCGCTTTTGGGCGCATTTACAAATACCTGGTAACACGCAGTGTATATACCAATTGGCAAATAGCTCCTCGAAAAATCCGGGCTATTGTAATTGTACAACAAAGGTTCAATATCTTTTGAGCTAATTACCTTAACTCCCTTGCCTACGAGTATATTTCCACTGCTGGCAGATAATACTACCTGCCCAGTTAGTTTATCCATCAAATTTAACCTTACATAAACATCTACTATATCTTCACTATTGTTGATAAGAATTAAATTCCACAACTGTTCTTTCTGCACCATACCTGTTAATGGTAATTGCACATTGATGTTTACCTGAGCCTTTGCAATAAAGGACAGTAAAAAAAGACTGGGAAAAAATATTTTTTTTAACATGATTAAAAGATTTTGTATAATGATATCCTGCCAATATCAACAGGTATTAGTGTGCTATTTAATGTAGGCAAATAAGATTTTTCGTATTGCAACTGAAGCCCGCCCCAATGATTAAAATCCGCATTCAGCAAAATTCTTTCGCCCCAGTAGCTGTTGCCACTAAATATTTTATTGTATTTAAAACCAGCCCCTATCCTTAGAAAGGATTTTAATGTATAATCAGCAGATGATTCAAGCGTATAATATTTCAATTCAGGTTGTTTCGTATATGTATAGCCTGCTTTTAATTGAACCTTTTTCAGGAATATTGTTTGGGCTGCATAATAGTTAACGCCTGAATACATTACAAAGCCAGAGTCGGTGGCCTGGTTAAAATATTGGTTATACAACAGTGATGTATTCATGCCAGTTCCCTTATAATAGTAGCTATATATGAGCGAACCATTGAATATATAATAAGCATTCTCTCTTATTTTTTCTTTGTTTACAAAATAAAATTGCGAGGCAGGATAATAACCAACACTTAAGGAAGGATATTTTGGAAAACGCACATTTAATAAGATACTTTTAAATGTAGTAGTGGTTTTAAAACTTTTATCTGTAAAAGGATTTGTAAAATCATTTTGACGCAGCATGCCGGTGAGTACAATTTTATTGCTCCAAAAAGACTGGTCGGCTCTGAACAACCAGGCAACCTGGTTTGTGTTGTAACTAAATAAACTAAAGGATTGGAAAGCTTCGCCTGTTTTTCTGTAAAAGCCGCTAAGTTTTGTATTGATTTCCCTGATTTCTGTTTGTGCTTTGATATTAATCCCCAGATTTTTGCTTTCCGAAAATCTCCATAATGTATTTATCTGCTTGGCAGATTGCAGGGTTCCGGAAACAGGCATGGTTGACTTGGCCAGTTCAGCACTTATAAATGTAAATTCATTCTTTCGATAAATTCCCTCCAGTGAATATCCCAATATACTTACATAGTTGTTTATATTATCCGAAATACCAAATTGCGAAGTACTTTTTCTCCCCTGAAAAACACTTAATATCAAGGCTTTTTTGTCTTTGTCGCCTATGCCAATTCTTCCCATTATAAGATATTGGTTATTTGATACTTGATTTCTATTGAAAAAATCCCTGAAACGGTAATCAATTTTACCAATAGCAAATGCTGCATAGCAGGAAGGATTGTATTCTACATTTAATCCCGTAATAGTAATATTTTGTGCGGTAAGCTCTGTATAATTAAGCAGGCTTCTGCCAATACTGAGAGTTTTTATACCTGCAAGCTTTTGAGCAAACTTGTTATTTGCTTCAAGCTGATTGTCTTTTGCAAATAGCATTATTTCTTTAATGCCTTTTGCATTATAAATTTTATTTCTTGCAAGATTTATATTTTTTTGAACATTATTTTTTACGCTGTCAATCCTATGCTGTAATGATTTTACCTGCATTGATAAAGAATCAAGTTCCGCTTGTTGCTTATGATACAAACGTGCAAATGCTGAAAAAAGACTGTCTTTATTTTCTATTAAGCGGTTAACTTTATTTTCAACCAAATCCTTTTTGTTTGTGAGCCTATTAAGAAAACCCGTATCGGAAACCTGATTAGTAAAACAAACTGCACCATTATCTTCTTTCATTTTTTGTCCATATTCCCGCTCTCTTTCCTCAATAATTTTTTGGAGTGTTGCCGGGTTTCCCAACCATTTTTTCTTATCAAGCAGCATTTCTTCCTTCTCAGCAAGCAATGCCTCTATTTCCTTTATATCAGGCCTATCCATCATTTGCTTTGACAATTTCTCCAGTATACTTTGCTTTAGTTTTTTTTGATATCCATATTGATCAAACTGAAAGTTTACATCTCCAAAGTTTTTAAAGAAGGGTGAATTGCTCTATCTAAGCACAAACGAAACTTTTAATGGATACTCCTCCTTTATAAGGATATTCAAATTTATCCTTTCAGTGTGCTGTTGAAAATTTTGCTGTGCTATGGGTGTATCTATATTGGAACGGTAGAAAAAATCATAGAATATATCGCCGTGAATAGTTAAAAACTTCGGTGGACCGGGATACAATTTCTTTAATCTATCATTTTCTATAATTAAGGGAACCCTGACTAAATCAATAAAATCACTGCAAGCCTGGTTATTATATCTTTTAATTAGCATTCTGTATGCTGATTGTTGATAAACTTTATTACCATATAATATAGTATCTCCATTTGGTAAATTAGTTGTTTGAGCCTGGCTTAATGCCTGTCTCGTAATAAGTAATGCTGCTATCAAAAAATATAATTTCAATTTTTATAGAGTGATGAAGTTGATTGGAATGAATTGAAATATCGATCAGCAATAAAAATTTCGGATAAGAAATACATTTTTGATTTTGAATGATTTCTTGAAAAAGAATTTGTTTTAAAACTTTGATTAATGTAT
>JAYWIB010000468.1:0-2478 GCA_043789265.1 Chitinophagaceae bacterium | reverse complement strand
TTTAAAATAAGAATGTATAATTTAGATAAAAATTGATCCAAATGAAATGCAGACCGATGTATATGCCCGTACTTTTTTTATTGGTAACTGCTGCATGTGCAGCGCAATTTAATCCATATAAATACCAGGTACAAAAAAATATAGCGGTGCGTAACGGCGCAGTTGTATCTGCACATCCGCTAGCCAGCAAGGCAGGTTTATCCATGCTTAAGCAGGGTGGCAACGCAGTGGATGCAGCCATTGCCACGCAGCTTGCACTCGCTGTGGTATATCCGGGTGCAGGCAATCTAGGTGGCGGAGGTTTTATGGTGGCCTGTTTAAAAAACGGAAAAAAAATTGCGCTGGATTACAGGGAAACCGCACCTGCCGCAGCCAGCAGGGATATGTACCTGGATGCCGGTGGAAATGCCAATATGCAACTGTCGCAGGACGGGCATTTGGCTGCAGGCATACCCGGTACAGTGGCTGGCTTATTTGCCAGTTTGAAGTATGCAAAGCTGCCTTTTAAAAAACTGATTGCACCCGCCATAATACTTGCTGAAAAAGGTTTTGCAGTAACAAAAGAACAGGCCGAAGATTTTAATGCATACAAAAAAGAATTTGAAGCACTCAATACATCACCAGTGGCATTTGTAAAAAATGAACCCTGGAAGGAAGGCGACACACTGGTGCAGAAAGACCTTGCAAATACATTGAAACGAATCAGAGACTTTGGCCAAAAAGGATTTTATGAAGGTGAAACGGCCAGCTTTATTACAAATGAAATGAGCAAAGGAAAAGGCATAATCACTAAAGAGGATTTAAAAAATTATGCAGCGAGGGAAAGAACGGTGATGGATTTTAATTATAAAAATTACCGCATCATTACCATGCCGCTGCCCAGCAGCGGCGGCATTATATTACAACAACTGCTGGGCATGGTGGAGAAAAAAAATATAGCTGCAATGAAATTTCAAACACCGGAAAGTGTGCAGCTAATTATAGAAGCAGAGCGAAGGGCGTATGCAGACAGGGCTGCTTATTTAGGCGATGCAGATTTTGTACACGTACCCGTAAAGCGCTTAACAAGTAAAGGGTATATACATGCACGTATGATGGATTACACACCCGGCAAAGCAGGCAGCAGCAACGATATTAAAGAAGGTGCTATTGCCGAAAGCGAAGAAACCACACACCTGAGTGTAATGGATAAAGATGGCAATGCAGTGGCTGTAACCACTACATTAAACGGGCACTTCGGCAGCAGAACGGTGGTGAGTGGTGCCGGTTTTATTTTAAACAATGAGATGGACGACTTTAGTGTAAAGCCCGGTGTGCCTAACATGTATGGTGCTGTGGGTAATGAAAAAAATGCCATCGCACCAGGTAAAAGAATGCTGAGCAGTATGACGCCAACCATTGTATTAAAAGGCAACAGCCCATACATTGTAATGGGTACACCCGGCGGCACTACCATACCCACCAGTGTGTTTCAGGCATTGATAAATATATTTGAATTTGGTATGACGGCGGCTGATGCCATCAACAAACCAAAGTTTCACCACCAGTGGCTGCCCGATGTAATTTTTGCAGAAGAAGATTTTAATGCATCCACCCTGCAGGCTTTAACGGCGATGGGCTACACAGTGCAAAAAAGAGAACCGATTGGAAGAACGGAAATAATCATGCTGAAACAAACCGGCACCAGAAAACTAATGATTGCAGCAGGCGATAAACGTGGCAACGACTGTGCGGAAGGGTATTGAGGCTGGAGGGTATGAGGTTTAAGGTTTAAAGTTTAAAGTTTAAGGTTTGAGGTTTGAGGTGGTGGTATTGGTGGAGGGTTGTTTCATCTCATTAGAAAAGTTTTTAAAAAAGAATATACATGCTGCGGCAAATAATCAATCATTACAGCTTCTAAACCTTTCAAAAATTTTATATGGTATCTGTAGGATCAGCATTTCTTGAATCTGCTACAAGGCGGTTGCTGTATTATAAAGAGCTGGGTGATAAAACTTTTGTGCAGTTAAGCGACGCAGATTTTCATTTTTGCCCCGGCGAAGAAAGCAACAGCATTGCTGTAATCATTCAGCACATGTATGGCAATATGCTGAGCCGGTGGACAGATTTTTTATCAACAGATGGCGAAAAGGAATGGCGAAACAGGGATGCAGAATTTGAAACAACGGCGGCATCTAAAGAACAGCTTTTAGTAAACTGGAAGCAAAGCTGGGCCTGCTGTTTAAACGCCATCGCTGCATTTACAGAAAATGATTTGCTGCAAATAGTTATTATACGTGGTGAAGCACTTACGGTAGTGGATGCCATCAACCGGCAACTGGCGCATTATCCTTACCACGTGGGGCAGATTATTTTCGTGGCAAAAATGATAAAGGAAACTCAGTGGCAAAATTTATCTGTTCCGAGAAATAAATCTGGTGAGTATAACGAAATGCAGAAACAAAAAAAGTAAGCAATCGAAAATCTTTTCATGCATCA
>JAYWIB010000467.1:0-2491 GCA_043789265.1 Chitinophagaceae bacterium | reverse complement strand
TTTTCAACTTTCCTTCCCGGCTTAATCTTGACAAGGCGGTTTTAACAGCCGTTTGAGTACCTTTAGCCCTGAAGTCAGTTGGAAAAATCAAATCACCCTTCTTACGCCTTGAAATTGAGTGTTCTATATGCTTATGTACGTTTTCCATTGTTACAAAAATAAGGAAAAAGGTAGCAGAATTAATATCTTTTTTAAGCTGAAGGGCTGGATTATATGTCATAATATGACACTTTTAAGGTCGGAATTAAATGATAAATTGACCCTACTGAATTGCTTTTCAGCATCGTATGATTCAGAAATGTAAAGATAAACTGCAGAAGGGTGACATATAATTGAAGATTAGAATTACCCTATTACATTATTAGCTAAAACTTTTATAGTATGGTTGCAGAAAGAGTCTAGAATTGTAAAGTCAGGGCACCTGAAAAAGTTCTTTGACTTTATTTGTCATTGAGATTGTTTGTTCCTGTTCATTTGCATTTTTGTCAATGCAAAATCCAATACCTGCCATTTCATTAAAATGCTTTCCTGTCGGTTGAGTTACCTTAACAAAAACAATTCCTACATCTTGATTTAAGGATTCATTCCAGGGCATATCATAAACTTCTTCAACCTCATGCCATTTGCTATTTCTCATCATCGTGTTTGGGTAGTCAAAATGTCTGCTATCATCCAGCAGGATTATCATTAAGTATGATTTATAAAAGCCGAGTGATTGCAAGCCGTTAGCCTGTTTTACACCATGCTTTATTCCTTTCCAGTTGTTAATTTTTGGGAGATGAGTTTCAATAGATGTTACCTTGAGTCTCTTACACTCAAACGCAATTGTTCTATCAGGTCGTTCTTTGTCTACAAACAAAATATCAATATCACCTGGCTTTTTGCCAAAGCTTACAAAAGGTTCTTTCTTTCCAAAAAATGTATGAACACTTGTTGGGCTGTTAAAAAAACTTTCAATAAATGTTTGCCCAAATGAAAAAGAATTAAATAACCACTTTATTGCCTGGTCTTCTGTCATTGAAGTGACGCTATCGCTATCTGCATAGTTTTCTGTAAAAAAAGGTATCTCGGTTGCACCTGTCAAAACCTGGCTGTCGTAATAGGATTGTCTAAAAATCATCCGTCTTTTCATAAGTTAATTTAAAGTTTAATTATTACCACGGGGTTGTATCACATTGTAGAAATACAATACTTTCAAAACACACTCTACACTTAATTGATTAAAAGAATAAATGTACAAATAATTTATCCTGTGACTGGAACACTTCTGCATATACTAAAGCATCGGTAGCCCTACCTCGCCTACGTTGATAACTTCTGATTTGGAAAGGTAATTGCAGAAATAATCTGTAGTTAAATCATTCACTATGCTTAGTTCAATTTCATGGAGCCAGTACATAACAGCATTAAGCACTTTGCTGCTATTTTATTATTGCTTTGTAGGGTTTAAATATTTCCGCTGGGAAATACTTTCCCTGATTGGAATAAAAAGAATAGATGAAAAAAGCTCAGCGATTCCGGTTGCTGATATAAAGCAACATTTTGTTGCCAGTAATCATGCTGACTTTTTACCAAAAGAAAATCCTGATGAGACAACGGTTATGCTTCAGCCGTTTTGGGATGAAGCAAATGCTTACCTGGCTGAAATGAAACCGGAAGCTCCAAAAGAAGAAATACTCTTTGCAGTAAAAAAGATAGTTGAAAAATATCCCGGTTTACATTCAACGGAATATAAACAGGAATTGGAAACTGCCATATCCGGCTTGCTTGCTCAATATTGCCCTTGCTTAAAGGATACAAGGCAACTAATTCAATACTTAATTGGTTGTTCTGTCGAATTGATTTTCGGCTTATTGCCGCTAATACCACTCAATAAAAAATTTGTCAGGAAACATAGTGAATATGTAAATGAAATTAATCGCATTGTAAAGAATGAAATTATAGAATTGAAAAGAAGAGCAAATAATGGATACAGCATCAGTTAAAGAAGACCATATCAGCCAAATTCCTGCATTGCAGTTATTGCAAAAGTTGGGTTATACTTATCTATCAAAAGATGAGGCATTGGCTTTAAGGGGCAATAAAACAACCAATGTTTTACTGGAAGATGTATTGCGTAATCAGTTAAAGGAAATCAATAGTATTAAAGTTAGCTCTACAAAAACAGGCATCTTTAGTGATGCTAATATTGAAAATGGCATACAGGCTTTAAAAAACCTGCCGATGAATGAAGGTTATATGGCTGCGTGTGAATCGGCTTATAATATTATTACTTTAGGCAGGGCATTGGAGCAAAATATTGATGGCGATAAAAAGAGTTTTACGCTCCGCTATATTGATTGGGAACACCTGGAAAATAATGTATTTCATGTAACGGAAGAATATGCCGTAATGTGTAGGCACCGATGCATGATACCCCCACCTACCGATTTATGATACCCCCACCTACCGATCATGGTAACCCCACCCTCAACGGCAAGTTGTTTTGTTT
>JAYWIB010000466.1:0-8823 GCA_043789265.1 Chitinophagaceae bacterium | reverse complement strand
CCTGCAGTAAGATTTAAATCTGTTGGCCGGCCTTTTAATGCATCAATTAAAATACCTGTACCCCAACCAACAAAGGCAGAATTAAAAATGGAGATGGACGAATTTCTTCTTATCTGCACGGCTGCACCTTTATAATTGCTATTTCCGATATTATCAGGTGTAGAGAGTGGACCAAAAGCAGTAACATTTGCAAATACTGCACTTGTCTGTGGCTCTCTTGTACTACCATCTGCATCATTGTCGCTTTCAAATGCTTCAGATTTAGAAACGTCGGCTATGGACGAATCTCTTACAATCAATCCAAACTGCACACTACCACTGTATCCATTGTCTGTATCAAAATCATCATCCTGTGTTTTATAAGCAATGAGGTATTTGCAATTTACAGTACCGCCAAACCATTCAAAAGCATCATCCTTAGCGTAAGATACCTGTACATGATCAATAGTAGTACCGCTTCCTACGCATGCCATTGTAAGTGCATTAATTTCCTGGTTGGGTAAAAATGCATACCCTGCATATTCAATACGCACATACTGTAATGTACCGGAGTTATCATCGTTTACAGGTGTTGGTGCAATGTCATCACCAGAGCCTGCGAGACCATCGCCTGCAGCCGTGTTAAACCCACCTTCGGGAATGTATAGACCGGGCTTTCCACCATTTTCGCTATTAATGGCAGCTTTGCCCAGCAACTCAATACCACCCCAATCACCTGAGGTAGGTTTGGGCGATGCTGAAGTAAATACAATCGGTTTTTCCTGGGTGCCTATGGCTATCAATTTAGCGCCACGTTTAATAATCAATGCAGCAGTGTTAGTTCCTGAATATGCACCTTTAACTGTGGCGCCAGCTTCTACAGTAAGAGTAACACCGGCATCTACGTATACAAGCCCTGATAAAAAATTATTATCAGCAGCCAGTAATGTTGTGTCTTTTGTAACATGGTTACTAAGTGTTACTGTTTTGCCTCCCGTACCACCACCACCATTACCGGGTACATTTACTAAAATGGGTTCGCCATCTGTTTCAATTTTTCTGCATGCAGAAATACTGATGGCTGTAAGGGCTGCGAGGTAAAAAAAATACTTTTTCATATTTATTCTTTTGATTTGTTGTACGATTTTTTAATTATAGTGAATAGTTGAAAGTGATGCTGTAAGTGGTTCCAAATTTTCGGGTAAAACGGTAAGCGTCTACATCTTTCTGGAAAGAACTGTTGGAATTACCATTTTGATAAAATATTTGTGTCTGGTTAAGAATGTCTGAAATATTAATTCGCACCTCACCCTTTCTTTTCAACATCTTTTTTCCAATTTGAAAATCCAGTACAGGCCTTGGTGCTTCCCAGATATTAGGTATACCTGCTGCAGCACCTGGTACAATATCTCCTACCAGGTAAATACGTTTACCTATCTGATTAAAGAGTAATGTTGCATTTAATCCAGCCTTATCCAGGTCATACATCAGGCCCAGGTTTAATAAATAATCTGATTGACCCTGCAATGGCCTGTCTATATTCAAGATGGTATCTTTTACATTGCTTTTGATATAAGAAGCATTAGCCTGGATGGTAAAGTTTTTAAAGGCATTTACCATATCCAGTTTCTTACGTATTTCAATTTCCACGCCATATGCCTTTGCCTTTTCAGGATTTAAATAGGTAAAAATTGCTCCACCCTGCCGAAGTTTTTGCTCTATTGGTTTACTGAAATATTTATAAAAAACTCCCACGGTGAATACCTCGCCTGCACGGGGATACAATTCATATCTTAAATCGAAATTGGTAACTTTTGTACGCTCCAGGTTTGGATTTCCTTCTACTGCAGAGTTTAATTCAAAGTCATATAATGTAAGAGAAGCCAGTTCTCTTTGTTCGGGGCGTATAATTGTTTGTGAACCTGTTAGGCGGATATTGGTTTTACCATTTAATTTAAAAGCAGCGTTTACGCCGGGTAAAAAATCTGTTTGTTTTGTGTGCTTATGTCTTTCATCCCATTTTTTAACCGACCCGAGCAACTGATCAAAATCCTCAACACGTAAGCCCCATACCACTCTTATTTTATTGCTTAACTGATTGTCAAACTGAATAAACCCTGCATTCAAAATTGTATTGGCGAGATACCTGAAATTTCTGTTGTTGATAGAATTAAAGGAAAATAAATTATCCGATCCGTTTCCAAAATTTTGCGGTGCAAAAATTTTATCAATGGGTAACTGCCTTAGTGTTTTGTTATCGTTGCCGGCATTAAAAAAATTGGCAAAAAGCTGTGCATCGAAGAGACGGTCTTTTATCTGCAGCATATAGCCGGTTTTAAAAGACTGTTTCTGGCCAAATAAATTATAGGTATAAGCCATGTCGCCGCCTGTTGTATATATATAATCATTTAATGACTGATAAACATGGCTGCCACTTTCCTGAGCAAGTGTATTTGCAATCAAAAATTCATAAGGCCTCTGAGAGCCAACTGGCCTTGTATATTGATACCTGCGCTGATCAGGTGAATAGCCATCTAATATATTAAAAGCCCCATACCACTTAAATTTTATACGGCCTGTAATGTTATGATCTCCGCTTAGCTGTGTTGTAAAAAAAGTATTTTGCCTGAACGTTAATTCACCACCATCTCTCACTTCATCACCAGTATTATAATTAATGCCATTGCGCTGCATTACATAATTGTTGGTGTTTACATTTATAATAGCCTTGCCACTTATCTTATTATTTTGATTTAATTGAAGGGATAAACTGGCAAGTCCACCGAGTGAAACTTCCTGACCATATCTGTTGTCATTGTAACTAAAATCTTTTCCAAAACCGCCTGTTTCTTCCAGGCCTTGTAATTGATTAAGAATTTTAATAAACCTGTTGGACTTGCTGTAATTAATTCCAAAAATTCCTCCAATATTCTTTTTAAAAGTCTTTCCTGAAAATCCTCCATTTAACTGAAACGAAGCATTGGGAGTAACTTTAGTAATAGCTGAACCCCAGTTTTGATTTAATTTTTTTCCTATTTCATTTCTTTGCGCCTGGTCTGAAAGTGTAAAATTTGATTTACTGGTATATCCATCTGGTAATGCTCTTGTACCATCATCAATGCCCAGCCAGTCAGTTTTTCCTCCGGCTGCTTTATAAAAATCTTTACCGATTGTCTGGCTGTTGAAGCCCGTACCTACCTGAATATTCAAAAAGTTTTTAGAAGGAATATCTTTTGTATTTACCTGAATCAGCCCCCCCGACCATTCACCCGGAAGCTCTGGCACAAAGGCTTTGTTGATGATGATATTATCAATCATCGGCGCAGGAATGATGTCAAATGAAAAAGTTTTACGATCAGGTTCTGTGCTGGTGAGTAATATGCCATTCATCATAGCCTGATTGTACCTGTCTGCCAGACCCCGGATTACCAAAAATTTTCCATCAATTAAACTGGCGCCTGGCGTACGTTTCAGTACCTCTCCAGTGTTTTTATCCGGCGACCGGCGAATGGCTTCTGCAGAAATTACTGAGGCTACTGTATTGGTGTTTTTTTGAAAATTGATTAATGCATTGATGGTTTCCCGCCTGGCAGAAGTAGACCGCACCACTACTTCCTGACCTGTTTTTGATTTGGATTCCAGCGCCAGTTCAATGTGGGCTATTCCATCAGCACCAGTTTCTACATCAGTTACTTCCTTGCCCTCGTAGTTGGTAGAGCTTATTATAAGTGTATACTTTTTTCCGGGTTCGGCATTTAAAATAAAGCGCCCTTCAATATCTGTGGCAGTACCTTTTCCGGTTTCTTTAATAATTACAGAAACTCCGGAAAGTGGCGTGATGGTTTTTGCATCGGTAATTTTGCCGTCTATTTTTCCTTTTTGAGCAACGAGGGTAGTTAAAGAAAAGAGGGTAAATAAAATTGTAAACGGAATATATCTCATGCCTTAATATTTGTGCAAAGAGACTACAGGCATGTTACGGCCATGTAACCGTAATGTTACGGAAACGTTATGGGTATGTTAGGCGAATGTTATGAGGAAGGTACGGAATGCATAAGGCCTGCGGATTTCGCAGGCCTTATTAAATATTATCAATTCAAATTAATTATTCGTACTTAACCTTTGCACTGCCGGCAGCAGGTGGGTTAAAATCCAATTCATTTTGCGGTACATCCCAATAGGGTAGATAATTGTAGTTAATTAACGCATTGGTATTAGGGACACCTGCCTGATCCAAAACTACACAAGCTGTTCTTCCTCCACCTTTACTTACATCTTCCGTAATACCATTTCTTCTGTAATCATAAAAAGCCAGCCCTCTAAAAGCCAGTGCACAACGGCGTTCCTTTCTTAACTCTTCAAGAGCTTGCTGCTTATTCAAACCAATACCAGATGCAGGAAGTTCAGCATTTTGGAAGGATCGTACCGCATCAATGACCACTAAACCTTGATTGATTTGACCAGTTTGAATTAGGCATTCAGCTTTCATTAATTCATTTTCTTCGTAAGAGCCACCTATATATAGCAAATCCTGACCCGGGTCTCCATTGAAATAAGTATATGCTCCATTTCCTTTACCGCCGGTAAGCAATTTGTACCTTGTTCCAAAAGTAATACTTCTGCCACGCTTGTATATTACAGCACTCGAAAGCAAATCAAAATTGTTGCTTCTCCTTTTGTCGCCATCCTTAAAATCCTGAATTAATCTTTCACTTATAAAACCTGTATTGTTTTCGCCAGCTACTTCTGATTGTAAAGGACCACCGCCACGAAATACAATGTTTCCAGAAATATCCGTTTCAAAAGTATTATCAGTTCTTATAATTGACAAGCTATTATCGGCAAATGTTTTTATAACAAACGCATAGTCATCGCTCTGAATACCCTCATCAACAAGGGATTTTATATTTGTCCAGTCACCAGCAGTCATATCAGCAACTTTTTTATTTATCAAAATTGACCTGGCTTTTAGTGTATTAATATTTCGAACCCATTCTGCTGCTGTAGGTACTCCCTTTGCCCCTCGTAAATAAGTTGTCATTATCCTTTCCATTACCTCGTTGTAGGCTTCACCTGAGGTTGCTGACAATATTGCGGCTGCTTCGTCCAAATTTTTAAGGCCTTCCTCTATCATTTTTGTATTTGTAACAAAAGTCCCATTGGTGCCATTTGGTGCGTCAATGATAAGGCCTGCTATATACATCGAACCAATTCTGCAATAGGCATATCCTTTCCACCATTTAGCCCAGGCTTTTAGCACATTCTTTTTTGTTGCTGCATCTCCAGAATAACTAATCTCATCAATTTTAGATAACAATACATTTGTAGAGTTATTTAAAAAATACATGTATGTCCATTCCGGTAAAAAAGAATTAGAGGCTCCAAAAGCCCTATCGTTCCTCAGTTTTAGCTCAAAAGGATTGCCCTGCCCTATCGGATTGGGTACTACTGTTCCGTTGTCTAATTTTACAGAAGTAGGGTTATCAGCAAACTTAAACGAATTGTTTCCCCAGGGTATAAATATATTATCACCCATTGATTCATGAAAAGCATTTACTATCCACATCATACCATAGCCCAGACCATCGTCAAGAGAATTTATTTTAACATCATTGAATCCAATATTGTAAAAACCCTTGGCATAGCTCAATATAGCTCCTTCGTTTGTTAAAATCTCAGCCGTTGGCTGATTTAGATTAGTAACTTCCAGAGATGATTTTTTGCAACCAGCAAAAAAAACAAATCCTGCTAAAATGATTAAAATATACTTTTTCATATCTTAAAATTAGTTTAATTAATTAATGCCTATGTTAAGGCCTATTTGCACAGATTTGGTATTAGGATAAGAAAAATAATCCAATCCTCTTTGCACTGATGTTTGGTTATTTGAAATTGTGCCTGTACCTGAAGTGTTTTGATTTGATTCAGGATCAAAGCCAGTGTATTTTGTAAATGTGAGCAGGTTTCTGCCACTTACCACCAATTGCATTTTACTTGTAAAAGGAATTTTTACAACTTTCGCAATATCAACTGCTAAAGAAACATTGCGTAAGCGCAGGAAGGAAGATTTTTCAAGGAAAAAATCTTTTGTACCATTGCTTTCTACTGCATCATAAAAACTTCTGTAATAAGCCGTCCAGGCTCCAGTTTGGCCGTTGATAGTTACCGGCTTGTCGTAATCACTGTGCAAACCCTCGGAATACATCCATTCTTTTGTTTGGTTATATTGAAGCGCTTTTGCAATCCAGTCAAACTGGAAACTTAAAGTGGCTATATTTCTATAAGAAACACTATTGGTAAAAGACATACTGAATTTAGGAGTGGTATTTCCGAGCAAACGTTTATCGGGTGTAAACTGCACTCTTTTAGAGTCCTTTTCCACTACACGTCCATCCACAATTTCATACAACCCAACATCAGCTTTATCAATATACCTGTTACCATCCGGATCTACCTCATCAACACTGGTTAATGCCTTATATCCAAAAATAGTTCCTATATTCTGTCCAGGGCGGAGAGTATAAGTAGCAGCACTTGACCAAACCAATGGAATATCTGGTGTGCCAAATATGTTATCTACTTTAGACTGGGATGTACCAAACACTATATTTAAATTCCAATTCCAGTTTTTTGATTTATAGATGTTGGCATCTATTAAAAATTCAAAACCTTTCGATGAAAGATCAACCGCATTAAATTTTACGCTGGAAGACCCACCTGAAATAGGCAACGGAATTTGCCAAATTACATTTACTCCCCTTCTTTTCCAGTAAGTAGCGTTTACGTTTACAGAACTAAACCATTTGACCTTGCCAGGAGTGAAGCTTAAGTCTGCACCTATTTCAGTTTCTTTGGACCCTTCCACCACTAAGTCTGGGTTGCCCTTAACATCGGTACTTGTAAAGGAAGCTCCATCAGGATAGTTATAGTTCTGAAATAAAATCTGCCTGTCTGCAAAGCCTGGCTGAATTCCTGCTTCGCCATGCGCTGCCCGAATTTTAAATTCAGGAAACCAATTGGATAAAGGATTCCAAAAACTAAAAGATGATGGTCTGAAATAACCATCTCCCCGCCAGAATCCCTGTGGCTTGCCCGTTTGCCCGAACCGGGAAGAATAATCAGAACGGTATCCACCTGATATACCAAATATATCACCGTAATCAAACCGCTGATTAATGAAAGTACCAAACGTAACAAAAATTTCCTCATTTACTTTTTGAACCGCTTTTACCTCTGCCTGGTTAGCATTTGCAGCAAAAAGAGGAAGCCCGGTATAGACATTTGTGGTGGAATTTGGCTGCTCTTTCCTCCAGTCATAGAGGGCTGTAGTTGTACTTGTAAGCGGTATACCAAGGTTGAAATCCTTGTCAAAATCAAATTTAATGTTTGCTGTTATCAAAGAGTTTTGAGTGGTAAAGCGTGATATCTGGTTTATAATGCCGCCTCTTAAAGATTCTCCAACATACCAGCTTGCATCATTATTGGCAATATTTGCCTTGTTTAACGACTGATTTAGAGCAGTTCTTGAAAAATCTTGCCGGTTTTGCTGAATGGTGTATTTATAATCCAGCTCAACAAATTTTGGGAACTTATAATTAAGGTTGATGCTCGGGATAAAACTTACATTCTTATCAGAAAACTTGCGGTATTGTCTGTAATAATACGGATTTGAATTATTGGCACCTGCACCACCAAATTTATAAGTACTGTTGCCATCCTGATCTTTGTAAGTAAAGGATGCAAATGGATAAGTATAAAGTGCTGCACCTATATCATTGTTCCCTGTGGTATTATCACTATAGATAAACTGGTTGACGGATCTGATTTTAAAATTTTTAAATATTTCAAAGCCAATGTTTGTCGTAAAATTAGCACGTTTCAATTCTCCATCTAATATACTCTCCTGCTTTAGCTGAGATGCGCTTATAGCATAGTCGAGTTTTTCTTTACCACCAGTAATACTTACGCTGTTGTTGGTGGTTTTAGCCTGTCTGAATAGTTGTTTAAAATGGTCATAATATTGGGTATTATTCTTATAAGGTTTGTTATTTTGTGCGTCAGGCCCATTTTCCCAAACTGCCTGACCCCAGACACCGTATGCGTCCTGTGTTAGCAAATCGCTTGTACCACCTTGGGTAATATCGCCGTTTCCATTTACCGCAAACGAATGATTAAATGGTTTATGTACGTCACCCACATTAATATAATTATCAAAACTTACTCTGCTGGAAAGATCAATATGCACTGCTCCCTGCTTTCCTTTTTTAGAAAAAAGCTGTATAACGCCGTTGGCACCCTGCGCTCCATACTGGGTGCCTGCTGCAGCACCCTGTACCACTTCTACCCGTTCGATTGTATTTAAATCCAAACTGGACAAAGCAACTCTTATTTCAACCCCATCCAATAATATCATGGGCTGTGTTCCTGCCTGAATTGTATTGATTCCCCGAAACTGGATACTTACCGGCGCTCCGGGATTACCACTTACACTGGTTATTTGCGCACCCGCTATTTTACCTACCAGTGCCTGATCTATAGATGCAGCGGGTACGACAGGCAGCTTATCTGCGCCGAGAGACTGAACGGCGATAGCTACTTTTTTTCTGCTGGTGGCGGTACCTACCCCGGTTACTACCACTTCGTTCAAACTTTTTGTATCAAGCACCAGCGCTACATTTACATCATCCCCTGATTTTATTTTAAGGTTTTTAGTGAGATAGCCCACTGCTGATACATCAAGACTGGTCTCACTTTTCTTCATGTCAAGTGCGAAAGTGCCATCCAGCCCCGTGCTGGCACCTTTGTTGGTTCCGCTAATTGTAACGGTGGCACCCACCAAAGGTG
>JAYWIB010000465.1:0-2496 GCA_043789265.1 Chitinophagaceae bacterium | reverse complement strand
CAATAATGGCAAAACCATATTCAACTTTTTTTATCGAAAGTCCAACAATGCCTGACAAAACATTAAAAAAAATGGTCAAAAAATCTTTACCAAAAATAAAATATGCTAATAGAGGCTTTTGCAAAGCAGATTCAATCATCACCAAAAGTGTAAACAACAGTATGGTGATTTTATTCAACCCGAAACGACCAAATATAATAGCGGCAAGTAAGCCCTGAAAACCAACGGCAACATACGCTCCAATAGGGGTGTATGGACTTAGAAGAAATTTTACTGCTAAAACAATGCCCAGCGCTTTTATAAATATATGAGCCTTGGCATTTCCATATTTTGCCAATAGAACGTTTACCACTACTGCAAACCCACCTACCACTATACCAGTTATCGGTATGTGCAATAGGTGCAATAAACCACCAAGGCTTGCCTCTACAAAAGCCCATAAATACATTAATTTTATTAGTGTAGCGGCATTATTGTTACATGCACAAGTTTTGCCATCAAATAAGTTAACCTCAGGAATTAAATTAGATTTCATTTATGATGAGCTCATTTAAGTTGTGACCTTAACCTGTTATTTTCCTCCTCAAGTTGTTTCAATTTGTTGTTTTGTATTTTAAAAAACGCTTCAATATCCTCAAGTGTATAGCGTGGAATTATATGTTGTGGACAATTCCAATCATAAGCTTCCACATCGAATACCATCATCCTTTCGGGCCTGAATTTATATTCGTTTAAATCAAGCAACTTATATAATTCAGGATCATCTTTCAGTTCTATTATATTAGCTTTAGCATACACTTTAAATCTTGCTCTGGTAGGATAGTCAATCATTATCAGTGATACGTTATTATTCGTAGCAATATTACCAACGGAAACATATTGCATATTGCCCCTAAAATCTATAAACCCAAGTCTTTTTGTGTCCAGTACTTTTAAAAATCCTTTCGGGCCGCCCCTATGCTGAATGTAGGGGTAATTATTTGCACCAATTGTTGCCATATAAAAACTATCCCGTTCAGCAATAAATTCTATTTCATTTTCTGTCAATCCATCCACATAAGTATCCCTTTCCATCCTTGCATAATTCCTTCTGCTGCCCAGTTTTTCCTGCAGCTCTTTTATTGCTGGTGTGAATGCTATTTCTGGATAATTTTTTGCCATAATAATAATTTAAAATTACACATCCTTAAAGCCGAATAATTCACTTATTATTTTATCGAAATTTTAAGGGTAGTAAAAATTGGATGACATAAAAAGCGTCTTATGGCTATTCCGCTACCTTATTTTTTCCCGTTAGTCCTTGCATCTTTTTAATCATAACCTTTAGCATAAGTAACTATGCTACTGATTTTGATTTCAGTTTCCATAAAATAAAGTTTCAATTTCTTTTCTTGACTCCTCAGCACCAATTTCTAAACGCCTTGCATACATTACCTCTGCATCAGCTCCTGCTATATATCGTAGCTTAGTTTTTCCGTCAGTCGCCGCTTCATAAACTACATCAGCAATTTGTTCTGCACTTGAATAGTTTTTGGCTCTTTCCGGGTCTTTAAATTTGGTCATTACTTGCGCCATTAGTTGATCGTAAGCCTGGTGCTGCGTTAGTTCGAGGGAACGACCTGCAAAATCTGTTCTTATACCGCCTGGTGATACCGTTTTAATACCAATGCCAAACTGTTTTAGTTCGAAAGCAAAACTTTCGCTCCAGCCTTCTAATGCCCATTTTGTAGCATGATAAACAGAATTAAATGGTAAGGCTAATAATCCTCCTATAGAAGTTGTGGTAATGAATAAACCTCCTTCTTTTTCTCTAAAATAAGATATAAATGCCTTGGTCACTCTCATAACACCCAATAGATTAGTGTTTATCTCCTTTGCAATTTGTTCATCACTTGTACCCTCAAAAGGTCCTGCAAGTCCATAACCTGCATTGTTAAAAACAACGTCAATACTTGCTAATGAAATTGCTTTTTGGGTTGTCTCTTTTATTTGGTTGGCACTGGTTACATCCAAAGGCAACAATATAATATTATCTATTTGCGTAAGCTCTGTTTCTTTTCCCGGGTTTCGCATAGTAGCTATAACTTTCCAACCTTTGTAGGCAAATAGTTTTGCTGTTGCCCTGCCTAAACCTGTTGAAGCCCCTGTAATAAAAATTGTTTTAGTCATATTAACTACTCATTTATTATTTGATAATTACTTATACCTTTTTTAAAACTGCAGCGAAAGGAATAACCTTATAATTTTCACTAAGGACTATTTTAAAATTATAATCGCAAAAATTCAACGAAATAATATTTCTTCATTATTTTTTACTTTCATAAGGCACTGCAAACCTTTATTAAAATAAAAAATTCGGTCATAAAATGTATTATTTTCTTTGGATTAATAAATTATTGTAACTATTCAGTCTCTAAAAAGGTTAGAATTGCCTTATTATTTTTAGAATCTCAAAGTTATGCACATTGCTATCATGCAGGCTAACAATTAATCTTT
>JAYWIB010000464.1:0-2502 GCA_043789265.1 Chitinophagaceae bacterium | reverse complement strand
CTTCTTTTACCCGGTTCAGGCTTGTGTTTAGTCCTTCGGTGCCATTGCCTGTAACATTCATCAGTTTAAATGTAAATAAGGTATTGAAGGGTATTGATATAAGTTGGGAAGTGGCGGATGAAATTAATATTCAGCAATATGAAGTGCAGCGTTCATCAGATGGACGCCGGTTTGAAAAAGCAGGCATGGTATTGGCTAACGCATTGAACAAATACTCCTGGCTGGATGATAATAATAGTCTGACAGGAACAATTTTTTACAGAATTAAAAGCATAAGTATTGCAGGTGAAATAAAATTCACTAATATTGCAATCATTAATATCGGTAATAACGTTTCAGATATAAGCGTTATAACAAACGCTGGACATATTATCCTAAAGTTTGTGAATGAGGAAAAAGGAGTTTACGACGTTTATTCAACGGACGTACAAGGCAGGAGAGTTTTTAAATACAAAATTGATTACCAGGGAGGAAATAGTTTACAAGTAATGTCGTTGCCTCCCACTTTACAAGCTGGTATATATTCACTGCTGATTACCAGGGCAGGTAAATTGAAGAAAATACAGCAGGTATTAATAAATTCTAATAAATAAAATAAGCAACAATGAAGTTCAAATCACTAATGGAGAACCACTTCAGCAAGTTTTTTTCTGTCTTGTATATGATGATAGTGTCGGTGACCGCTTTTAGCCAGACTGGCCCTCCCGGCCCCACAGATACGGAACCACCAGCTGATGTTCCTTTTGATTCAAATATGACAGGTATTTTTTTAGCTGCAGGAATTCTTTTTGCTGCTGTTGTATTATATAAAAAATACCGGAAAAGCCCACAAGCTTAATCTTTTTTAAATAAATAAAATGCACCTTCCAAAGAGGTGCATTTTGTGTTAGCAATAGTTATGTACTTGTATGTGGCTATGTTTTTATAGTTTTATGTCCAAATAATCCTTCACTCCATGTATAAATATCTTTGTTTTATTTTACTTCCGGCTCAGTTGTATGCCACTAATTATTATCTCGCCAGTAATGGCAGCGATGCAGCCTCTGGTACCTCAATTACTTCGGCATGGAAGAGCATTCACCAATTAAATTTAAACTTTAAAAACATACGGTCAGGAGACAGTATTTTGTTTCGCCGGGGCGATGTATTTTATGGCAGCATTGTAGTTCAGCAATCGGGTACTGAAGGCAATCCTGTTGTGATTGGGGCATATGGCTACGGCAGCAAACCTATAGTTACAGGTTTTACAATCATTGATAATTGGGAGATAAAATCAAAGGGAGTATGGCAGGCAATTGTACCTGCCGCCAAGCCTGCAGTAAATCTTGTAGTGAAAGATAACATGATACAGCAGGTAGGCAGGTATCCAAATGCCAATGCACCCAACGGCGGTTATATGGTATACAATGCAGTGGGCGGCAGCAGAGAAAAGCAGGGCATTGCCAGCATAACAAGCGAAAATATATTTACACAAAACTGGTCAGGGGCAGAAGTGGTTATAAAGAAAAAACGCTGGGATATAGAACGGGATACTGTGACTGCACAAGATGGAAATACGATAACGTACAGGCAGCCTTACAAAGGCAATATATATCCCGGCATTAAGGGCTTTGGATTTTTCTTTCAGCGTCATCCCCGTACACTGGATCAGCCGGGCGAATGGTTTTTTGATGCAAAGTCACATTGCCTGCAAATGTATTTTGGTATTGCTACGCCACATACTTCAATAATAAAAATCAGCACTGTAGATACGCTTATTAATATCGGATCGCATACCAATATTGTGGTAACCAATCTTGCTTTTGAAGGCGCCAATGAAGCGGCCATTTACAGCAATTATTCCAGCAACTGTACCACTTCTTTTTGTGATTTTAATTTTATGGGCAGGGATGCTGTTACCAACTGGCAAACTTCCAATGCCCTGGTGGAACATTGCACAGTGAGCAATGCGCTGGGCAGTGGTATTTTTATTCGCAATTCGGGTAGTGGTGGTTACAATCAGTCTACCGTAAAATATTGCCAAGTAAAAAATATTTGCCTGTTTGCAGGAATGGAAGTAACCGGCGATGCATCAGGCCGTACAGGTATAGCGGCAATGGGTGGCAATGGTGTAAACATTTTATACAATAGAGCAGACAGTTGCGGCTATGCCGGTATTGAATGGCAGGGCAATGATGTATTGCTGTATGGCAATGTAATTTCTAATTGTTTGCGGGTGAGGGATGATGGTGGCGGCATTTATTCTTATGCAGGCAATGGGTCAAATCCCAAATCTTATCATAACAGAATTATCCGGAAAAATTTGGTATTTAACTGTAAGGGCAACAGTGATGGAACCAACAAAAAAGATCCTTCAGCAAGGGGAATTTATTGCGACGAAGGCAACAGTGATATTGTTATTGACAGCAACAGCATTGCCTGGTGCAGCGGTGCGGCTATCTACTGCAACAGTGTAACAGATATAGTGGTAAAAGAAAATACAACTTTCGAAAATGGGATGGC
>JAYWIB010000463.1:0-2504 GCA_043789265.1 Chitinophagaceae bacterium | reverse complement strand
TAAATGAAATATTTTTTAAAACATAATTTTCTTCATTGTAGGCAAACCATACATTTTCAAACTGAATATTGCCCTCCATTTTTTCCGGTATCATTTTGCCATTGTTGTCTGTTACATCTTCATTATCCAGTACTTTAAAAACACGTTCGCTTGCTATCATGCCCATCTGCAGCACATTAAATTTATCAGCAATAAGCCGGAGCGGACGAAACAATAAATTGAGGCAAAGAATAAATGACGTAATGGTACCGGCAGCCTGGTGGCTTTGTCCGCCCCCGGCCCACCACACCAGCAGGCCGAGAGAAAGCGCCAGCACCAGTTCTACCACCGGAAAAAAAACAGAGTAAGCAAAAATGGAGCGGATGTTGGCATTGCGGTGTTCTTTATTTATTTCTTTAAATTTTTCCAGCTCTCTTTTTTCTGCCGCAAAGGCCTGCACTATTGCCATACCGGTAATGTGTTCCTGCACAAAGGCATTGAGCTGCGCCACCGCATTGCGTACACGTATAAAAGATTTGTTTACACTTTCTTTAAAATAATAAGTGGCGATAATCAATCCGGGAAAAGGTGCCAGGCATACCAGCGTAAGCTGCCAGTCTACATAAAACATAAACGTTAAAATAGAAATGATAGACAGCATATCTGCAATGATGGGTATAAGTCCGTCACTAAAAATATCGTTGATAGATTCTATATCATTGATGGTACGGGTGGTAAGGGTGCCAATGGGTGTTTTATCATACTGCGATAAGTTCAGGCTGATTACTTTTTTATAGGCAGCCACCCGCATGTCTTTTACCACACTCTGCCCAAGCGAAGCGGTAAAAAAAGTGAAGATAAAGCGGCACACAGTTTCTATCATCAGCAGGCCAAGCTGAATGATGGTAATACCAATTATTACATTGGATGCCCCCTGCAGAAACCATGCAGTGGCATTTTTTTGCAGGCCGTTGTTGATGGTTACCTGTATCAGCCACGGACGTACCGGAGAAATAACGGCAAGAAAAACTGCGAGGCAGATGGACCAGTAAAATTTATTTCTGTAGGGAGCGGCAAATGTAAACACCCGCTGCAGCAGTGAAAAATTGAAAATCTTTTTTTTTGTTTTTTCCTGCCCGTTCATCCGGCAAAGTTAATTGATTCAGTCATCCATCATTTTTACTTGTACCAGTATACAACCATTTAAGTAAAATAATGGATTGAAATGGCAGCTACTGATTTTCCATTTGTTTGTTATATGCCTTTATAAAAATGGCGCCCAGGTTTTTGTAAGGCGGAATATAATCATCCCAGCTTTCTCTCATGGTCTTATCGGGGTCAGTATAAAAAACTTTTGTAAGGGCTGCCCACATGTCTTTCCACACCAGTGTTTTGCCCGACATAAATACCTGGTTCATGTAATTCAATACCGGCCTGTTGATGTCGCCCTTACCAATTTCTTTGGTTGATAAAATATGGGCATCCGGGCAAATGTCCAGTATCTCTGTAAGATTTTTATAACCACCGCAGGATCCAATTACAATAATTTTTGCACTCGGCTCCATCCTAGCAATGGTACGTGGCAGCCAGTAGCTGTGTCCACGGTGTATTACCACCGAAGGATTCAAATCATTTTTTCTTAAATAACTGGCCAGATGCACCTGCGCTGTATCATCTAAATTTTTATCGCTGTCCAGTGGCTTGTTTACATAAATCCATACTTTTTTTCCTTTGATAGATTTAATTTCCACCCATTCTTTTTTTGATATAATCTTCCAGTCTTTGGCAGAAAAGGAATTTAAAAAAGGAGGAAAAAAAGTTTTCCCATCTTCATCTCCATAAAAAAATACCTGCTGAATAATCCGCCCGCTGTCGTCAGCAATATTTTTATACTCGAGCGAATAAATAGATGGAATGCCCACCTGGCTGGTGAGATCAATGGTATTGTCGTTGGCTGATTTAAAAATTGTTTTCAGCAGCCGGTAAATAATAATGCCGTTGGCATTGTTTTCAGCAATGCTTTTCTGCTCATTCTCTTCTACATTCTGCAGCATGTTCTGCTGCAGCAGTTTATTGTTGATACTGCTGTAGCTGTCGGCCACGTCCACGGCATCTTCCAGGTTGCCCGTTTTATCCAGGTTCGATACAAAGGCTTTCATCAGTGTACTGGCATTTTCCTGCGGCATCAATGCAAGAAAAGTATCGAGCTGATTAAAATTGGCAGCCATCTTAATAAACTTTTTAAAGAAGTCCATCTGCACATTCATCAGCAGCTTATCGGTACGGGGCGCCGGGCCAAGCAACTGCATCAGCCGGCTGAAACTGTGTTTATAGCTGGATGTATAAATATCATTCTCTCCCATCACCATCATATAATACAGTTCCTCCGCAGTCAGCGGCTGTATCGCCTTCATCCTTATGGCCATGTTAGGCTGATCATGCAGTTCGTTTATGGGAGTTACAAAATGCTGCAGCGATTTTCGGTACAGCATTTCACGCAGGCCATTGGTGCCAAACATGGCAAT
>JAYWIB010000462.1:0-2509 GCA_043789265.1 Chitinophagaceae bacterium | reverse complement strand
ATTCTATAGTGCCTGAAAGATATTTTACAATCACTTTAAAGCTGCTTAAAATGTATTCAGAAGGCTTTTTTCCCATAATCTGTTGTGCCGGGTAAGACGGATTGTTTTTTCTGCAGAAATATACAAAGGGAAGGTTTCTGGTAAAACTGTCAATTTTAGTAAAGCCAATCTTTTTCAACTTATGATACAATGAATTGCCTGTACCTAAGGTGGCTGTATCAGCCTGCCACTGGTTAATAAAAGTCTGATTGACGTTATCCTGACCCAGGTTAGTTATAGATACATACATGCCATCGGGAATGCTGTCAATAAAGTCCATTGCTTTTTTTCTGTAGGCAGCATTATCATAAGGAAACTCAAACATTTTTCTTTTACCGTCGCGGCAGGCATATATACTTCCAAAGCGGCCCGTATTGGGCTGGCTTACTTTATAATTTTCCCAGGGTTTAAACGTAGAGGAATCGTATACTACAAACTGCAGCGAATTGTATTTACATCCATACTGCTCTATTTGTTCAAAATCAAGGGTTACGCTAATCCGGTCATTAATAATGTATGGATGTAAACCAGTATTAATTTGCAAATTTCTCTCTATTTGTTTAAACCGGAATTGCCTGTCCCCTTCCAGGCTGATGGTGCTGTTAAATTTACTTTTTAAGTGTTGAAAATAGTGCGACTGGTTAAAGCCTGATGTACTTTTTGAGAGGTAGATAAAGGAAAAAGAATTCCATACCTGCTGTTCATTGTTCAATGGTGTTTGAGAAGTGCGCCAGTAATACACCGTACTGTCTTTGTACTGCACATCATTTACCTGAAACTGAATAAGCCCGCCATTGCCGGAAGTATTGTATTGTTTTTTCAGCGTTGAATTAAATAATTCAGTGGTATCTATTTCCAGCAGGAATTGTCTTTGTCCGCTCAAAGGATTGGCTGTAGATGCAGTGTACAGCAGCACTGGCTGGTTGATGATAGAAAAATTATAAGGATATACCGGCCTTATCTCATCTTCAAAAATGTAAAATTCTTTTGTAACGGTATTGTTGGTTTCAGACATTTCAGTAATGCTGTTATCACTGTCTATACTTACACTTATTTTATTGCGTCCTTTATCAGTCAGCGGATTGATGGGAACAGAAAAGCTAAATGAATCGGCATTTACTGTAGCAGGTATCAGTTGATTGAAAAGAACCTGCACAGAATCATTCGGCAATGTTCTTTTAATTATCAGCCGCATTGAATCTGTAATGCCCCTGCCAATATTCAAAATTTTTACATTCAGCGAAAAATTATTATCCGCTATGCTAAGGATAGACGGGCTTATTTTTACTTGTGGATCTTCTACAGCAAAATCAGGCAAGCTAAAAGCATTTATTTTTAAAGCCGGATCGCCATGCAGGTTAAGCTCTTCCATGTGCATGCGTACTAAAAATGTTTGTGCTTTACTTTCCAGCCGTTCCAGCACTCTCTTTATTTGTTTGCCAATGCTGCTGCCATACAATTCTTTTCCGATTGCTCCATACAATTCAGTATTGTACAAATTCAGGTATGGCGGAATGCCCAAATGTGTACTGGCCAAAAAGGCAATACTGCCCCGGTTTTGCGCAAGTACATATTTTTCAGAAATAGATAAATTGCCCTGCAGTCTCAATGGTTCAAAAGAAAAAAAGTTTCCTGCACTGCAGCCGCTTACTGTAAAAAACGGATACTTACCCTGGTTATTAAAAAATTCAGGACTGGTTAAATTAAATGCCAGAGTGTTTGCAGATGAGTGCCCGAAATAAGAAATTTCACTAACGCCTTCCATTATCAACTGCTGCAGGCGTTCGCCACTGGCCTGCTCTACGGATGAGGTGGAAGATTTTTCAAAAGTTTCTACTTTGCCGGCAAAGTAAGTAGTGTCTTCAATTATTTTTTTGTATTCATCCATGTAGTCCCGGAAAATTCTATTTTCATCAGCATTGGCTCCACCAATTACATGAACTACATTTTTCATCCAGCCTTTATCTGCTATGCTTTGCGAAGCTGATTGCTGCACCTGTTCATATTCCTTTACTTTGTCTAAATAATTTTTTACTTCCGTTCCTGATACAGCACTTAAGCGGCCGACAGGAAACAGCGGAACCTGTTTGCCCGGTTCGCTAACCAGTAAAATATCAGATGCCGGCCAGCCAAATGTTGGTACTAAATCTATTTTATCCGAGAGCGGGTTGCTTTCGTTATGGCGGTAGTCAATGGTAGCCATACCGCGGCCAATGATGAAAACGTATTGTGGTTTAATGATGAACTGCTCATTGGCAAGGCGGATGAAATCTTTTACCGCAGCCGGATTCTTTTTTATACCAAATCCAAACTGATCAGTCAGTTCATCTATCTGTACAATAATTGGCTTAAACTGTCCGCCTGCCGCAGTTTCCCTGTATAATTTATATTCCTCTACATAATTTACACCATTGCCGTCATTGAATAAAGCAGGATGCGAAATAATAATATAATCTCCCTGTTTATCTGC
>JAYWIB010000461.1:0-8907 GCA_043789265.1 Chitinophagaceae bacterium | reverse complement strand
CTCAGTTTGGGGTGGGGCTTGCACGTATGGCACGTACCATTCGTGAAAGGATGAATGTAAGGGACAATGAAGTATTTACCCCGGTTGATTTAATCAATGCTAGAACACTGTCTTCCGTTATCAATTCATTCTTTGGTACTTCACAGTTATCACAATTTTTGGATCAAACAAACCCGCTTTCCGAAATTACCCATAAGCGCCGTATCTCCGCACTCGGACCCGGTGGTTTAAGCAGGGAAAGAGCAGGCTTTGAAGTTCGTGACGTGCATTACAGTCACTATGGCCGCTTATGTACAATCGAAACACCGGAAGGTCCAAATATTGGTTTGATCTCTACCCTTTGTGTACATGCCAAAATAAACCCAATGGGCTTTATTGAAACACCGTATCATAAAGTAACAGACGGAAGGGCCGATATGAAAAAAATTACCTTCCTGAGTGCAGAAGAAGAAGACCTTGCAAAAATTGCACAGGCAAATATAGAAATGGACGAAAAAGGAAACTTTGTAGAAGACAGGATCAAAAGCCGTCAGACAGGCGATTTTCCTATTCTCGATAAAAACGAAGTGGAATTTATGGATGTGGCTCCCAATCAGATTGTAGGGTTAAGTGCCTCACTTATTCCGTTCCTGGAGCATGATGATGCCAACCGTGCATTGATGGGATCAAACATGCAGCGCCAGGCAGTACCGTTAATCCGTTTGGAATCTCCAATAGTAGGTACAGGACTGGAAGCCAAGGCGGCACGTGATGCAAGAATTCAACTGCATGCAGAAGGTACCGGCGTGGTGGAATATGTAGATGCTAATGAAATACATGTACGCTACAACAGAAGCGAAATGCAGCAGTTGGTAAGCTTTGAAGAAGATTTAAAAATTTATAAAGTAACCAAGTTTATACGAACCAACCAGGAAACCTGCATTAACCTGCGCCCTTCTGTTGTAAAGGGTCAGAAGGTGGTGGAAGGCGATTTCCTTACAGAAGGATATGCTACAAAAGGTGGTGAAATGGCGCTGGGCCGCAATCTTAAAGTGGCATTTATGCCCTGGAAAGGTTACAACTTTGAAGATGCCATTGTGATATCTGAAAAGGTGGTGAAAGACGATTTATTTACGTCTATTCATATCAGTGAGTTTGAAGTAGAGGTAAGAGATACTAAACTGGGTGAAGAAGAATTAACTCCTGATATTCCAAACGTAAGTGAGGAAGCTACTAAAGATTTAGATCAGAATGGTATCATCCGCATTGGTGCACACATCAAAGAGGGAGATATTATCATTGGTAAAATTACTCCAAAGGGAGAAAGTGATCCAACACCGGAAGAAAAACTGCTCCGTGCCATTTTTGGTGATAAAGCTGGCGATGCAAAAGATGCATCCTTAAAAGCGCCAAGCGGTACTGAAGGTGTGGTTATCAACAAAAAATTATTTCAGCGTGCTAAGAAAGATAAGAACGCTAAAGTAAGGGAGAAAGCAAGTCTGGATAAGATTGAAAAAACGCATGAGAAGAATGAATCAGATTTGATGGAATTGCTGGTGAATAAATTAACCACACTGCTTAAAGAAAAAACTTCTACCGGCGTTAGCAATAATTTTGGTGAAGTGCTGATTGGTAAAGGTGCTAAATTCAACCAGAAAAATCTTTCCAATATTGATTTCTTAAATGTAAACCCATTGGGTTGGACAGGCGATGAAAAGACGGATGATCTTATAAATGTATTGCTGCACAATTACAGCATTAAGTTTAATGAAGAACTGGGCCGCTACAAAAGAGAGAAATTTAATATTTCAATTGGAGATGAATTGCCTGCAGGTGTATTAAAACTGGCTAAAGTTTATCTCGCTGTTAAGCGTAAACTGAAAGTGGGAGATAAGATGGCCGGCCGCCACGGTAATAAGGGTATTGTTGCCAAAATAGTAAGGGCAGAAGATATGCCGTTCCTCGAAGACGGAACACCAGTGGATATTGTATTGAATCCACTGGGTGTACCAAGCCGTATGAACCTTGGTCAGATTTACGAAACTGTATTAGGATGGGCCGGTGAAAAGCTGGGGGTAAAATTCGCCACACCGATTTTTGACGGCGCCAGTGTGGATGAAATAGCGGATTATATCGGCAAAGCACAACTGCCTACGTTTGGGCATACTTATTTATATGATGGCGAAACAGGGGAGCGCTTTGATCAGAAGGCTACGGTTGGTATCATCTACGTTATTAAACTTCACCACATGGTGGATGATAAAATGCATGCCCGTTCAATTGGGCCATACAGTTTAATCACACAGCAGCCATTGGGAGGTAAGGCACAGTTTGGTGGTCAGCGTTTTGGTGAAATGGAAGTGTGGGCGTTGGAAGCATATGGTGCATCTAATATATTGCAGGAGCTGTTGACCCTTAAGTCGGATGACATCATTGGCAGGGCTAAAACATACGAAGCAATCGTAAAAGGTGAAAATATTCCAAGGCCGGGTATTCCTGAATCATTCAATGTATTGGTGCATGAATTAAGAGGATTAGGATTAGACTTGAACTTTGAGTAAAAGCCCCTCCAAACTTCCCCAAAGGGGAGGCTTAAAGAAGAGTTCAAAATTCAAAACTGGTTTTTATTCATTCAGAACCGCTCTTTACAGTATTTAAAAGAAATTCAAAAAATCAGGGTCTTTAAAGTCCCTCCTTCGGAGGGATTTAGGGAGGCCGATAATCAATTAGAAATATGGCATTCAAAAAAGAAAATCGTCCAAGATCAACTTTTTCTCAAATTACAATTGGGTTGGCTTCTCCTGACAGCATTTTAGAAAAAAGCTTTGGGGAAGTATTGAAACCTGAAACTATCAACTACCGCACATACAAGCCTGAAAGAGATGGTTTGTTTTGCGAAAGAATTTTTGGCCCGGTAAAAGATTATGAGTGTGCCTGCGGAAAGTATAAGCGTATCCGTTACAAAGGTATTGTATGCGATCGCTGTGGGGTGGAAGTTACTGAAAAGAAAGTACGCCGTGAAAGAATGGGACACATCAAACTGGTGGTGCCTGTTGTTCATATCTGGTATTTTAAATCGTTGCCCAATAAAATTGGTTACCTGCTCGGCATGAGTTCCAAAAAACTGGAAACAATTGTTTATTACGAAAGATTCGTGGTAATACAATCAGGTATCCGTGCAGATAAAGGCCAAAATTTTGGTGACCTGCTTACAGAAGAAGAATACCTGGATATACTGGATACTTTGCCAAAAGACAACCAGCATTTGCCTGATGAAGATCCAAATAAATTCATTGCTAAAATGGGTGCTGAAGCGGTACATGATTTACTCCAGCGCATTGATTTGGATCAGTTAAGTTTTGATTTGCGCAACAGTGCTGCAGTTGAAACATCTCAGCAGCGCAAGGCAGATGCATTGAAGCGCCTGAGCGTGGTAGAAAGTTTCCGTGATGCCAATACAAGAATTAATAACCGTCCGGAATGGATGGTAATGCAATACATTCCCGTAATTCCTCCAGAGCTGCGTCCGCTGGTACCATTGGATGGTGGCCGTTTTGCTTCGTCGGATTTAAATGATTTATACCGTCGTGTAATCATCCGCAACAACAGGTTGAAAAGGTTGCTTGAAATTAAAGCACCCGAAGTAATTCTACGCAACGAAAAGCGTATGCTGCAGGAAGCGATAGATTCATTGTTTGACAACAGCCGTAAATCCAATGCCGTAAAAGCAGAAGGTGGCCGTGCTTTAAAATCGTTGAGTGATGTGCTGAAAGGAAAGCAGGGACGTTTCCGCCAAAACCTGTTAGGTAAACGTGTAGATTATTCAGGCCGTTCGGTAATTGTGGTAGGGCCCGAATTAAAAATGCATGAATGCGGGTTGCCAAAAGATATGGCTGCAGAATTGTTTAAGCCATTTATCATCCGCAAGCTGATAGAAAGAGGTATTGTAAAAACAGTAAAAAGTGCAAGAAAATTAGTTGATAAAAAGGAAGCCATCATTTGGGATATTCTTGAAAATATTTTGAAAGGACATCCTATTATGCTTAACAGGGCTCCAACCCTGCACAGGCTATCTATCCAGGCATTTCAGCCAAAATTAATTGAAGGCAAGGCAATACAGTTGCATCCTTTGGTTACCACAGCATTCAATGCGGATTTTGATGGCGATCAGATGGCGGTGCATGTGCCCTTGAGCAATGCGGCTATTTTAGAAGCTCAGTTATTGATGCTTTCTTCTCACAACATTTTGAATCCTCAGAATGGTACGCCTATTACACTTCCTTCGCAGGACATGGTTCTCGGATTGTACTACATTACCAAGGGTAAAAAATCAACTGACAAAGAAAAGGTTAAGGGAGAAGGGAAAGCATTTTATTCTGCTGAAGAAGTAATTATTGCATACAATGAGCAACAGTTAGATTTGCATGCACACATTCGTGTAAAAGCAAATTTTAGAAATGAGGATGGCACCCTTACCAATAAATTAATTGAGACAACAGTAGGCCGTGTAATATTTAACCAGCATGTTCCAAAAACTGTTGGGTTTATCAACGCATTGCTTACAAAAAAATCCTTGAGGGAAATTATTGGCGACATTATTAAATGGACCAATGTACCTACCACTGCTAAGTTTTTGGATGACATTAAAACACTCGGTTACCGAATGGCTTTCCGTGGTGGACTGTCTTTCAATATCAATGATTTAATTATACCCGATATTAAGCAGCAACTGATTGATAATGCCACCGGCGAAGTGGATGAAGTGTGGGATAACTACAACATGGGATTGATTACCAACAATGAAAGGTATAACCAAACTGTAGATATCTGGAGCCGTGTAGATACTAAAATTACAGAAACACTCATCAGGGAACTGGCAGCAGATAAGCAGGGTTTTAACTCTGTGTACATGATGCTTGATTCTGGCGCAAGAGGCAGCAAGCAGCAGATTAAACAGTTGGCAGGTATAAGGGGCCTGATGGCTAAGCCACGTAAATCTGGTTCATCCGGAAGTGAAATTATTGAGAACCCCATCTTATCAAATTTTAAAGATGGTTTGAATGTATTGGAATACTTTATCAGTACCCACGGTGCCAGAAAAGGTTTGGCAGATACAGCCTTGAAAACAGCGGATGCCGGTTACCTTACCCGTCGTTTGGTGGATGTAGCGCAGGATGTGGTGATAAATGATGAAGACTGCGGCACACTGCGGGGCATTGCTACTTCGGCCTTAAAAGACAATGAAGATATCATTGAACCATTGAGCGACAGGATTGAAGGACGTACTTCATTGCATGATGTATTTAACCCTGTAACAGAAGAATTACTGGTAAAAGCAGGAGAAGAAATTTCTGAAGATGATGCAAAGAAAATAGAAGAGAGCGGTATTGAAGCGGTAGAAATCAGATCGGTACTTACTTGCGAAAGCAAGCGTGGTGTGTGTGTTAAATGTTATGGTAAAAACCTGGCAACGGGTTACCTGGCACAGAAGGGAGATGCAGTGGGTATCATTGCTGCACAAAGTATTGGTGAACCAGGTACACAGTTAACACTCCGTACTTTCCACGTAGGTGGTGTGGCCGGCTCTGCTTCAGTAGAATCTACTATGGCCGCAAGATTTGATGGCACCATTCAGTTTGATGGATTGCGTACCGTGGCTACAGAAGACAATGATGGCAAAAAAATTCATGTGGTAATTGGCCGTACCGGCGAGGTAAGAATAATGGATGTAAAGAACGATCGTTTGCTTATTACCAACAACGTTCCTTATGGCGCCACATTAAATGTAAAAGATGGTCAGAAAGTATCCAAGGGTGATGTTATCTGTTCATGGGATCCATTTAACAATGTAATTGTTTCAGAAATTGTAGGTACTGTAAAATTTGAAAGTGTTATAGAAGGCGTAACAGTAAGGGAAGAAGCAGATGAACAAACAGGCCATAAAGAAAAAGTTGTAATTGAAACAAAGGATAAAACAAAATTACCAGCACTCAGCATTGATGGCAAAGAGCATAAAAATTATAACCTTCCTGTAGGCAGCCACATCGTGGTAGAAGAAGGTGATACTGTAAAAAGCGGACAGGTATTGGTAAAAATTCCAAGGGTATTAAGCAAGCTGAAAGATATTACGGGTGGTCTGCCACGTGTAACAGAATTGTTTGAGGCAAGAAACCCGGGTAACCCTGCTGTTGTGTGTGAAATTGATGGTGTGGTTACATTTGGAAACATTAAGCGTGGTAACAGGGAAATAGTGGTGGAAGCAAAAGACGGCGTCATCCGCAAATACCTGGTGCCATTAACAAGGCAGATACTGGTACAGGATGGCGACTTTGTAAAAGCAGGCGCAGCATTGAGTGACGGACAAATTGCACCAGCAGATATATTATCTATTAAAGGTCCGTTTGCAGTACAGGAATATGTTGTAAATGAAATACAGGAAGTATACCGTTTGCAGGGTGTAAGAATCAACGACAAACATGTGGAAGTGATAGTGCGCCAGATGATGCGTAAGGTTACAATAGAAGATGCAGGTGATACCATTTTCCTTGAGGGCGATACAGAAGATAAACTGGACTTTAACATGGAAAACGATAACATCTTTGATAAAAAGGTGGTGACTGAAGCCGGTGAAAGTACACGCCTCCGCTCAGGACAAATTGTTACGCTTCGGGATGTTCGTGAAGAAAATTCCATACTCCGCAGGGCTGATAAAAAGCTGGTGGAATACAGGGATGCTAAGCCAGCCACTTCTTCTCCACTGCTGTTGGGTATTACCAAAGCATCACTGGGTACACAAAGCTGGATATCTGCTGCCTCCTTCCAGGAAACAACCAAGGTGTTGAGCAGTGCAGCCATCCAAGGTAAAACCGACTTTATGATGGGCTTGAAAGAGAACGTTATTACTGGTCACCCGATACCTGCAGGTACTGGTTTGCGTGAGTTTGAAAATATGATTGTAGGAAGCAAGGAAGAATACGAATTGCTGATGACAACTAAAGAAGTGATGAGCTTTGATGAAGAAGAATAATCAGTAATCGAAAGCAATATTTTTAAAGGGCAGGATTTTTATTCTGCCCTTTTTTGGTGTTTAGAAGATGTTTCTATAATGGCATTTATCACAATATGGATTTTGCACATTAATAATTCAATGGAATAAAATTTCCAGATTGTGTATCCATTCATTTACCAATGATATCTCAATATTGCTATTATCGGCCAACTTAATAAATCAAGATGGTATTACGTCAGTAATTTTTAAATCATTAAAAAAGCCCGCCTCAAAAAAGAGCGGGCTTTTAGATTTACCATTGGTTTATATTAATACCTGTAATGTTCAGACTTAAATGGACCAGACTGTGGTATGCCAAGATATGAAGCCTGCTCTGCTGTTAGTTCATCCAGCTCCACACCAATTTTTGCAAGGTGAAGGCGGGCAACTTTTTCATCCAGGTGCTTAGGCAATACATACACTTTGTTTTCGTACTTGCCGGAGTTTGTCCATAGCTCAATCTGCGCCAGTGTTTGGTTGCTGAAAGAATTGCTCATCACAAAACTTGGGTGACCGGTAGCACAGCCTAAATTTACCAGGCGTCCTTCTGCCAGTACAATTACATCTTTACCATCAATGTTATAAATATCCACCTGTGGTTTAATGGTGTCTTTGGTATGTCCGTAATTCGTATTCAGCCAGGCCATATCAATTTCAATATCAAAGTGGCCAATGTTGCACACAATGGCTTTGTCTTTCATCAGCCTGAAATGTTTTTCAGTAATCAAATCCCTGCAGCCGGAAGCGGTTACAACAATGTCTGCTTCAGCCACTGCTTTTATCATAGGCTTTACTTCAAACCCATCCATAGCAGCCTGCAATGCACAGATTGGATCAATCTCTGTAACGATAACCCTGCAGCCTGCACCCTTTAATGAAGCGGCGCTTCCTTTACCCACATCACCATAGCTGCCCACTACTGCTACTTTACCAGCCATCATTACATCGGTGGCACGGCGGATGGCATCTACCAGGCTTTCTTTACAACCGTATTTGTTATCAAATTTTGATTTGGTAACAGAATCATTAACGTTAATGGCAGGAACGGGCAGTGTGCCGTTGGCCATTCTTTCGTACAGGCGGTGTACACCCGTAGTAGTTTCTTCTGATAAACCTTTCAAATGCTGTATCAGCTCAGGATATTTGTCAAATACAATATTGGTTAAATCACCACCATCATCTAAAATCATATTTAGCGGACGATCGGCACCGCCAAAAAATAATGTCTGTTCTATACACCAGTCGGCTTCTTCAATGCTCTGGCCTTTCCATGCAAATACACCAATACCAGCAGCAGCTATAGCAGCCGCACCCTGATCCTGCGTACTGAATATATTACACGAACTCCATTTTACCTCTGCACCAAGTGCTGCCAGGGTTTCAATTAATACAGCAGTTTGAATGGTCATGTGCAGGCAGCCCGCAATGCGTGCGCCTTTTAAAGGCTGCTGCGGACCAAACTCTTCACGTATGGCCATTAAGCCGGGCATTTCGGCTTCAGCCAGTCTTATTTCTTTGCGGCCCCAGTCTGCAAGGCTCATGTCAGCCACTTTATATTTGAGGCTGAAATCAATGGAGTTTTTTGTAATAGTTGACATATATTTTTTGTTTGAAACACAAATGTACATGTACAGGATAATATTCTGAAGACATTATAAAAAACAGGACAAAATTTAAATTTGAATTACCTTCGAAGAACAAAAGCCTGTTTAACTATGCCGAAATCCCTTCAAAAAGAAAATTCAACTGTGTACAATCTGTTGCTGGATGAAAAAGATATGGCCATATTAAAACTGCTGCAGCAAAATGCACGGATAACGGTAAAAGAAATTGCCACGCAAATACACCTGAGTACCACACCCGTTCATGACCGGATAAAG
>JAYWIB010000460.1:0-2519 GCA_043789265.1 Chitinophagaceae bacterium | reverse complement strand
TTTTATTTTGAATATGCCGGCAGTGGAAAAAACTACAGCAGCAGCAGTAAGTGCATACACTGTTTTTTTATGATGCAGTACCCATCGTTCTATCTTTAACAAAAAAGAAGTAACCCATTTATTTTGCAGGTATTTTACCTGTGCCGGCCGGGGCGTCGGCAGATAACTGAGCACTGCCGGCAATAAAATAAAAGAGATGACAAAAATGAGCAGGATGCTGATACCCGCCACCACACCAAATTCCCGCAGGATGGCGCTTTTGGTAAGTGCAAATACTGCAAAGCCAATGGCAGCAGTAATGTTGCAGAATAAAGTAACCACGCCCATCTTGCTTACCATATCCACCAGCGCATTTATTTTTCTGTCTGCCGCCGAAGGATTACTGTGCCCTGCAAGAAAAGATGTGTGGTACTTATTGACAAAATAAATACAGTTGGGTATACCAATTACCACCACCAGCGGAGGCGTAAGTGCTGTAAGCAAAGAAATTTTATAATCAAATAAATGCATAATGCCCAGGCTCCACACCACACCAAATATTACTACCAGTAAAGAGAGCAGCATGGTGCTGATGGAGCGGAAAAACAACAGCAATATCAATGAACTTAACAGCAGCGAAGCCAGTAAAAAAAATTTCATTTCTTTTTGAATGCGGTTAGATACCACGGTGCGTATGAGGGGCAGGCCGCTCATGTGTGTTTCTATTTTTGTGGCAGCACCAAAGCTGTTTACTGCATCCGTAATGTCCTGTATAATTTTTGTACGCTTAGGCGAATTGATAGAATCTTTATTAATGCGTACTGCCATCAGCCAGGCATTTGTCTGCGGATTGTACAGCCGGTATTTATAAAAAGGAAGATTGTAAAATACTTTACCGGCCTCATCCACTTGTGCCTGTGTGGAAATGCTGTCATCAAAAATTTTAGCCACGCCCAATTTTTCTGTTACAGCGTCTTTCTGTAGCCGGATGGCGGAAGTAACCGCCAGCACATCTTCCACATCCTTTACTTTTTTTAATGACTGCTGCAGGTTTTTGTATTCATTAAAAATATTTAAGCGAAGCAATTTATCTGACTGAACACCCACCACCAGCACATTGCCATCATCGCCAAAGCGCTGCCTGAAGTCCACATACTCCAGGTATTTGGGATTGTCAACAGGGATGGCTTTGGCAAATTCATAACTCAGTTTTACCTGGCTACCCCAATAGCCCATCAGGCCGGTAAATGCAAACAATAACATTAGTAACGGTAACCGGTAGCTGATAACAAATTTTCCTAAACGCAGCCACATTGATGAATATCATTGAGATGGTGAAACTGTATTTTATACTGATGTGCAAAGAAAGCATTTTTGAACCGCATTGCAGTCCGGCATTGTACGAATGTTCGCTAATTTTGAAGGATACTTACAGGGCAAAAATTATGACACACAAAACAAAAGGAATTGTATTGCGGACAATTAAATATGGTGAAACCAGCCTGGTGGTTACCATGTTTACAGAACTGTTTGGTGTGCAAACGTATATGGTAAATGGGGTACGAACGGCTAAAAGCAAAACTTCTAAAGCAAATTATTTTTTACCCGGCGCCATACTGGACATGCTGGTATATCATTACGCACAAAAAAGCATGCAGCGCATTAAAGAGTTTGGCTGGGCCGTCCTATTCAGGCAGGTGCTGAGTGATGTGATAAAAAACAGCATTGCATTGTATATGGTGGAGCTGCTGCAAAAATGCCTGAAGCAGCCGGAACAACATACAGCGCTGTTTTATTTTTGTGAAGATGCACTGCTGCAACTGGATGATGCCGGCAAAACAGTTACAGCAAATTTTCCACTTTATTTTTCACTGCACCTGGCGCAATTTTTTGGATTCAGGATGGCAGATGATTATGATGATGAACATACGGTGCTTGACCTGCAGGAAGGTTCTTTTATACAGGGACAGCCTGGCCATACAAATTATATTGATGGACAAAGTGCATCGCTTACAGCGCATTTATTAAAAGTAATGCAGCCGGCAGAACTGAATGATGTAAAGCTCCATCATGATATGAGACGAAAACTGCTGCTTAAATACATGGATTATTATACCCTGCATGTGCCAGAGTTTGGCACAATGAAAACGCTGACCGTACTGCATGAAGTGCTGTAAAAGCTACATGCATAAACTAAAATCTGGCATAATATTGACACCATACTTTTTTATGCGAACGAAAGAAGAGTAAAAACTAATTTATTTTTCTATTAGTTCGAGCAGTTTTTCTGCCGCCGCTTTGGATGAAGCTGGATTTTGCCCGGTGATTAACAAACCATCTGTAACTACATACGAAGCCCAGTTTTCTTTTTTGCTGTACCTGCCTCCTTTACTTTTTAATTCGTCTTCCAGCAAAAACGGAACTATGCCTGCAAGCCCCACTGCCACCTCCTCTTCATTGGTAAAGCCGGTTACATTTTTGTTTTGCAACAGTGGTTTATCTTCTTTATCTTTTGCCTGCAGCAGCACAGCGGGCGCATG
>JAYWIB010000459.1:0-2523 GCA_043789265.1 Chitinophagaceae bacterium | reverse complement strand
GTGGTGGAAGCTGGAACATGCTGCCTGCCGCAGGCTTTGGATGGGTGGCATTGTTCACCATGATACTTGGCAGCGGCAGGTTCGGTATTGATTATCTCATCTTCAAAAAATTAAAATCATGAAAAACATTGCAATTATTTCCATCAGCATTCTTTTGCTGTCAGCCACCGGCTGTGTGCAAAAAGCCTTTAAAAAAACCGCTGTAATAACACTTACTGTTCACAACATGAAAGCTGTAAAAACCGTTGGCATCCGCGGCAATGGCAAACCGCTTAGCTGGGACTATGATTTGGAAATGAAGGAGTTGGTGAAAGACTCATTGTACACGGCCACTGTTACTGCCGTAACCGGGTACAAATTCGCAGAAATAAAATTTACGGTGAACGGCGATTTTGAACTGAAAGAAAAACCTAACCGCCGTGTGCAGTTTGATGATGGCGACACCACTTTTTACAATGCAACTTTTGATAAGGTACAATAAGAATATGTTATTGAGTTATTAAAGGTACCGGCGGCAAGTATTAGCAGCAGCATCGTTGTAAACTTGTTCTGTTATTTCTTTCTTTTGGTAAAAGGAAAAAATAATCAATCCTTTTACTGGCATATTATGGCGACATGTCAGACTAAATAAATCAGTCAGCATTTAATGCCATCAACTTACAAAATTTTACTTTGAGAATTTTGCAAACAACTCCCGTAAAAGCAAACCCGAAAGCAAACCGATGGTGAAAATGGATACAAATTGAATCGCTTTTATATTTTCATTGCCCTGAAGCCTCAGATAATTGCCCACGGCAAGCATCAATATAATGGCAATAAAAACAAGTGGACGCCGCTGTTTCATGCTGTTGGTTTTAAAGCAAGTTACTTTAATTTTTGTTGCATATCATTTTATTGGGAGCATTGTAAATTGTCGCATATCATGAGCTTATAAGTGCTGCATCCATTCTTTGGGGCTTAACCCTGTAGATTTTTTAAAAGCCCGGTTAAAAGTGGCCTTGCTGTTGAATCCGCAGTCGTACGCAATGCCCAGCAGTGTTTGTATTTTTTGTTCACCAGCCTTTAATTTTTCTTTTACCGATTCGATGCGGTAATGATTGACAAAGTCATTAAAATTAAGTGCAAAGCCCTGGTTGATAACCTTTGAAATGATGGAAGGATTTGTTTGTAATAGTTTAGCCACCTGCGTAAGCGACAGTTCGGCATCTTCATATGCTTTTTCTTCTTTTATCAGCCGGAGTATTTTAGGTTTCCATTCGGTAAGCAACGGCTCATCTTCTTTGTTGGGTGCTGCCTGTTCAGTTTCTATTTCAATTATTTCGGCTTCTTCTATCAAACTACTTTTACTTGCTGCATTAACCGCAGCAGGCAGCAGCAAAGAAGACGTATAACCAAGCAAATTTAATTTGAAAGGTATTTTTGTTTGTACTGAATTGGAATAGCCGGTGATGGCGATGTAATAAAAAACGATGGAGAAACTAAAATATTCCCACCAGGGGCCAGCATACCGGAGCCTGGAAAATGCAGGTATACATCCTCCCACAAAAAAAATAAATTTTATCAGCAGCATGATTAAAAAGGCATACAAAAAATTTTTTACCCAGCGGAACAGCAGCACATCTGCGTAGCTTACCACCTGCATCATCAGTTTTTTATACAGGTTAAAATAGCGCAATGAAATTAAAAAATACAGCAGCATAGATACAAAGCCTGTCAACTGGTACCAGTTGTCAAAATCCTTATCAACACCGTCGGCTAAAAAATAATACCGCTGCAGTACCAGCTTGTCGGTAACCACCACCACGATGCTGTACAATAAATAGAGCATACCCGGGAGCAGGTGCAGCCAATGTTTTTTGCTAAAGATAAACGAAGGATTAAGCAGGCTTTGCACATAAAAAAATATAACCGGCCCTATAAAAAAAAGGTGCAGAAAGGGCGTATAAAAAATAATATCCCGGTAGGGCTGGTTGTCATACCATCCTGCAAAACCCAGCATCCACGGGCATATATAGAGTATACACAATATTAAAAAAGCGCTCAGCCATTTACCGGACGTTGTATCATTGTGTATGCTTTTTCTGTACAGCAGTAGGGCATATACCAGCCCATGCACAAAAAATATCAGTAAAAGTGAACTGTAAAAACCAAATTCAAAGTGCATAGTAAAAAATGTAAAGCGGAAAAACTGGAAGCAAAAAATGGCAACCGCTTATTTATACCAGGGCATGCTCTTTATGTATAACCGGTATGCTGCTGATATCTACCTGTATACTTGCCAAAAATTTATCTTCCAGCAAATTTGCAAATGTGTCAAAATAAATGATGGCATCTTGCCGCCTGTTTCTTTTTAGCCACCGAAAGCCGCCGGGCAATTGCTGCAGCACTTCTTTATCGGTGAGGTATTCTATGTGATGAATGTCGGTAGGGGTAAGGCCTATTTCTTCCAGCCTTGTAATTACAAGTGTAAGCGGAGCATTGGTAACGGGGCAAAAGTCGGCAGCCAGCTCCGTCCACTCACCC
>JAYWIB010000458.1:0-2531 GCA_043789265.1 Chitinophagaceae bacterium | reverse complement strand
TGTCCCTCGTCATAGCACGGCTTTGTAAACCCTTATCCAGCCAGCTTTTGCACTGTCCGTATACATTGTTCTTCCATTCTTTGTGTCCTTCTATCAGCCATTCCTTCAGCCAGGGCTCGTACTGCTGTAAGGGAAAATACCAGTGTGTTGTTTTCTTCTTTACAGGTACCGCATCACTCAATGCACTGCGGGGATTTATCAGTTGCTCGGGGCTTAAAGAGGATCCGCATTTTTCACACTGATCGCCGTATGCATTTGCATTGGCGCATACGGGGCAGGTGCCAACAATATACCGGTCTGCTAAAAAAGTATTTGTTTTTTCATCATAATACTGCTCCGTTTCTTTTTCTTCAAATAAACCATCGGCATACATTTTTTTAAAAAAAGCAGCGGCTGTATCGTGGTGTATTTTATTGGAGGTACGGGAATAAATATCAAACGAAATCCCCATCTGCTGCATGCTCTCTTTAATAACTGCATGAAATTTATCCACCACCTCCTGTGGTGTTACGCCTTCCTTCATTGCCCGGATGGTAATGGGTACGCCATGTTCATCGCTGCCGCCCACAAATTTTACATCTCTTTTTTGTGCCCTTAAATAGCGCACATAAATATCAGCAGGAATATAGCAGCCGGCCAGGTGCCCTATATGCACGGGTCCATTGGCATAGGGCAGGGCCGCAGTAACCAAATATCTTTTTGGATTGTTCATTGCGTGCAAAAATACCTAAAGGAGGTACATTACCCAAAATGGATATGAATGACTTTAATACCAAAGTTTTTATTGTTTAAAAGATGAGCTGGCTAATGACAGATGAAAGTTTAAGAAAACAATCTACGCAGGTGCTGTTAAAAAGTAAACTGGCTTTATGGGGATTCATTTATTCCTGTATTTTCGTAAATACCAAACCGCCTCATGCACAAAAAAATACATTTCCATCTGCTCAAACTTCTTTTTTTATTTACATTATTTACCGGTGTTATTACCACGCATGCACAGGATACATCGCACCTGCGTATTGCATTGCTTACCTGCTCGCCGGGAGAAGAACTGTACTCCACTTTCGGGCATACAGCCATCCGAATAACCGACAGCAGCAGTGTGCAGGATTTAGTTTTCAATTACGGCACTTTTAATTTTGATGACCCTGGATTTTATGCAAAGTTTATACAGGGGAAATTACTGTATTATGTTTCCACCAGCTACTTCAGCGATTTTAAAGATGAGTATCAGTCTTCCGGCCGGGGCATTACCGAGCAAGTGCTTAATTTAAATGCAGCAGAAAAAATAGCCATTCAGCAATTTTTGTATAACAATGTAAAAGAGGAAAACAAATATTATAAATACGATTTCTTTTTTGATAACTGCACCACCCGCCCACGGGATATTATTTTAAAATTTAAAAAAGATAAACCGGCATTCAAACGGGTAATGCCCGCCGGTACCACCTTTCGCAATGCAATACACCTGTATCTTGATAAAAATCGTAAGCCCTGGAGCAAGCTGGGTATAGATATATTATTGGGCGCCCCCACCGATGCTGTGATGACTGCTGATCAAGCACAATTTTTGCCGGATAACCTGATGAAAAGTTTTGCAGGCAGCAGTCAGCCGCATGCGCTTGTACTGTCGCAGGATGATTTATATATTGTAACTAATGATGCAGACAGCAGCACATGTATTACGCCTATGCTGGTAACAGTATTTACATTGCTGTTAATGATTGTATGCAGCTTTTCAAAAAACAAAGGGGTTATACTTTTTGTACAGGGCTTTGATGGTATGCTCTTTTTTTTAACAGGCGCCCTGGGTATTGCACTTATTTTTATGATGACGGCCACCGACCATGGCATGTGCAGGAACAATTACAACCTACTGTGGGCATTACCTTCAAACGTTGTATTAGCCTTTTTGGTAAAAAGTAAAAAGGGCTGGGCAAAAAAAATGTTTGGCTTTACCACAATCATTTTAATATTGGTATTGCTTGGTTGGTTTTTTTTACCGCAACTGATGAACAACAGTCTTATTCCGCTTGTACTGCTGCTGGCAAACCGCAGCAGCAGTTTCTTTTTTAAACCCGTACAGCGGCATTTTTAAATATTTTTTTATGGAAGAAAAAATAATTAGCTGGCAACACAAAAGCATATTTTATCGTATTGGGGGCAATGGAAAAACAGTGGTGCTGCTGCACGGCTTTGGTGAAGAGGGTAATGTATGGAAACAACAGGAAGCAGTACTGAAAAAAAATTTCAGGGTAATCATTCCCGATATTCCCGGCAGTGGATCCTCTGATTTAATAGAAGATGCCGGAATAGATGTATATGCAGCGGCTGTAAAAAATATACTGGATGCAGAAAAATTATTGCAGCATAAAGTAAGCATGATTGGCCACAGCATGGGCGGATACATTGCCCTGGCGTTCGCAGAAAAATATCCGGAATATCTTAACAGTATCGGGCTTTTCCATTCTACAGCATATGCAGACAGCAGTGAAAAAATTGAAGTAAGAAAAAAAGCCATTGAATTTATA
>JAYWIB010000457.1:0-2532 GCA_043789265.1 Chitinophagaceae bacterium | reverse complement strand
GGTAGAGGCTGCCGCAAAAATTATTAACCGTGCCGGTGTAATTTTTAACAACAAACAATTTTCCACCACCATGCAAATAAATTATACGGGTGATGCGTATGGTGATGCATCCAATGTAAAAACCAGCAACGATCCTGTGGCGGGATACATCCCGGCATACACGGTGCTTGACCTGAGTGCTACCTATCGTATAAAAAAATATGCGGTAAGGGCGGGATTGAATAATTTAACCGGCAAATCTTATTTTACAAGAAGAACAGATGAATACCCGGGGCCTGGAATTATTCCTTCTGTTGGCAGAAGTTTTTACGTGGGTGTGTCTGCTGCGTTTTAATTTTTTAAAAAGTATGTTTAGTAAAATTTGCATGCAGTCCAATTATAAATATTGCATGCTTACATTTATGCATCACAGTCTTTTTACTTTAGCTACTTCAAAGTGCATTCCATCTAACCTTGTAAAATGGCCGCCCCAGTAAAAGCCGTTGCTGTTGGCTATATCCACCAGTTCTCTTACGCTGCCTTTGCGGCCCACCAGTGCAGGCACGGTGCCAAGCTGGTTCCACTCCACATTGATATCGAAGGCAGTGCCAAATGCATGATTGCTGAGTACTGTGCGGCTGCCTCTTATAAAACGGGGTACATACGATCCGCTCCAGGTAAGCACCAGGTGCAGCAGTCCGGCACGTTCCCATTCTCTCCACATTTTTTCCAGTTGATCTTTTCCTTTTTTATGAAACGAAACTTTTGCTGATCCTTTTATGGATACCAGTTGCGGCAAATTGGCCATTACAATATTTTCTCTTACCCAGTTATCCGTTACTTCAATATTTTCCGGATTATCAGGCAGCGGCCTGCTGCGGAAAGCAAACTGACCAAACACGGCTGCCCGTTCTGCATTGCTGGTAAGTGGATTAAAGTCTGGCTTTGGCGGCCAGTTAGGTGAGTCCTTTGCATTGCTGTTATCAGTAACTACACTAAGGCCAATCATCATGGCTGCACCCACAGTTTTATCGCCTACTTTGCCATCAGGCTCCAGCCCACGCAGCGATTGAAAAGCCTGTGAAGATGCTTTGGTGATTTCATTAAATATGCCATTTATCAATCCGTGATACAGGCCCTGGCCTGATAAAAATGTTTGCCACTTGCGAACGTCGCTACCGGTGGCACCTAACTTAAGCAGTTTCATACAATTAATATTTTAAGGTTAGATGTGGTGAGAGGAAGGCAATAATGTATTACAAAGTATAAAAAGAAAATTGCTTTGTCAATACCCCAATGCGGTAATAACAATATTGCGATGCAGCTATGCGCTGTAAAATAATTGCGGGCTGCCATTTGATTTGTACCATTTTTTTTGTAACCTTTCTCACAGTGTCAACCGAGTCGGCCATTGAACACGCTTACGGCGGGTGTATTTGCTAACGAATTTCAAATACAGCATTTTTTAAACGGAGTATTATTTTTAAAAATATTTTTGTTATGAATAAGAAAATAGTTGCGCTGATAACGATATTGATTTGGGCAATGCCCGTAGTGGCGCAAAGCGAATGGCAACTGAGCAGGGAAGGCAGCGGCATAAAAGTTTATACAAGAAAAGAAGGCAATGCTGCTTTTAAATCAGTAAAGGTGGAATGCAATTTTACCGGCAGCATTGATAAGCTGATTGCTATTTTAAAAACAGTGGATGGTAATAAAAAATGGGTGTACAATACAAAGCAAACGCATACTGTAAAAAATATCAGCGGCAACGAGTTTATTTATTATGCAGAAACATCGCTGCCCTGGCCGCTGCGAAACAGGGATGTGGTGATAAACATGTTGTTTGATAATGACAGCCTGCATAAAACTCTTACAGTAAAAGCTACCGGCGTGCAGGGGCATGTGGATCAGCAGGAGGGAATTGTACGCATTCCTTATTTCAATGGATTGTGGCAGGTGGCTGCCACCGGTGATACCCACATCAGTATTCATTATATTCTTTCTGTAGACCCTGGCGGCAGCATACCTGCATGGGCGTACAATAAGTTTGTGGCAAAAGGGCCTTATAAAACCTTTCTTAATTTATCGGAGTTGCTGATGGCGCCTTAAATATTTACTGGTTGCGATTATTTTTATTTACCTGCATTTTATTTTTTTGATGAAAACATGCCCCGTTCGGAAAAGAATTTAAGCAGTAAAGAAAAAGTGGCAGACTCGGATATTTTTTGTCTCCTTCTTATAAATTCGTAGCCACCCAAAATACCGTTTTCAATTCACTAAATATAAGTACGTTAACCCATGTTATGGTATTATCTGTTATAGCATATTACCAAACCTCACAAACTAAAGAGTACAGCTTTGTTAAAGGCTGTACTTTTTTAGTTTGCTGTTTTTATTTTTTAAAAGCCTGCAAATCTACATTCAATCTACTGCTTAACAATTTTATGACTCTCCCAATCCGTACCATTAAAAATCAGTAACGTATAAATATCATTGGGTAAGCCTGTAATATTAATACGGTCGGTTTTTGTTAAATCATCTGCATATCGTTTT
>JAYWIB010000456.1:0-2533 GCA_043789265.1 Chitinophagaceae bacterium | reverse complement strand
CCTTTTCCATTGGGCAATGCTTTTTGTGTTTTCACCTCCATAATATTACCCGTCATTTTACGCAAAAAACTAAAGGCATTAAACGATGCTTTGGGGATGCCGTGAATGCTGAGCAAACCATACGTGCAGGAAAAAGGGCTTTGCGGAATACCACCTTCATCAAAAATATCGCTTACCACCCAATAAGCAAATGTTTTGCAGGCCGTATCAAGCTCCACACAATTGCGGGCAATAAATGATGCCGCATATAAATTATCAACATAAATATTATCGCCCCAGGTAATCTTGTCTGCAGTTTGTGCGGTTTGTGTATTCCACTCCGTCCAGTGAATTTCAATATCGGGCCGTTCCGATTTTTTTACCCACTCCTGCACTTCCTTTACAGTAGCCGAAAAAAACTCACCCACTTTGTAAGGGCTTTCTTTTCTATCAGGATATTGCACCTGCTCATCCTGAGGATATAAATGCGTGGAAACAAAATCCAACGGTATTTTATTTTTTGTGGTGTACGTAATTATTTCTTTTATCCAGTTGCCTTTGGATGATGCCGGGCCGCCCACTCTTAATTTTGCATCAACTTTTTTTATTGCTTTTGCACTGGCCGCATACAAATCCCAATACTGTTGCTGTGTGCCACCCCAAAAGCCACTAAGATTCGGTTCGTTCCACACTTCAAAATACCAGTTGCGTACTTCATCCAGTCCATATCTTTCCACCAGGTGCTGCGCAAATGTGTTTACCAATAATTCCCACTCGATGTATGATTTTGGTGGCGTTACATTCATTTTATAATTGAACATGGTTTGGGTACCCGAAGCCATTACTGCAGGCATGGGATTGAGTTCCACAAAGGGGCGGATACCCAGCTTTAACAACGCATCATATACTTTATCTACCTGATGCCAGTTAAAAATCAATTGATTGGTTTGCACATCTCTCTGCACCACATTCATTTCATCATCAAAAATGGCATGAAAGCGGCAATAGCGGTAGCCAATTTCTTTTTGTGCATACGCAAGATGTTCCAATAAATCGGCACGGAGTAAATTACTGGCACGGCCTGCTGCAATACAATTTCGCCAGGGCATGGCAAGCTGGCGGTTTTCTTTTGCTGCGGTTACCTGCATTACCGATGGCTGTGCGTAGCCACTTAACCACACAAAGAAACTTATACAACAGGCGGCAAATTTCTTTTTTAAATTCATAAAAACCATATTTTAAAACTTACAGATACCATCATTTATTTTTTCGATTTAAAGTAAGTTTATAAGATTGGGTAACAAATGCATAATGTGCCCCGTCACGGGTATAATCTCCTGAATATAACAGGGTACCTTTTAGTCCATCCTCACTTATCCATTTAGAAGGAAGCTGAGCCAAATAGTTTGTATGATTTTTTCCACCCCAGGGTCTTTCAGAATAAAAAATGGACCAGGGTCCCCAGGAATTTTCGCTTTCATACAATTGCAGTTCTGAGCCTTCGTCCCATCTTTTAAACTGTGCCTGTGTGGCATTTTCTGTGTGCGGTACCATGTCGCTAAAATTTATGAGTATGTACCTTTTTAAAGCACTATTGTAGCTGATGGTAGGGTGGCCCGTATGACCGGGGTCAGAAAAAATGGGCACTGCATCATTTTCATTTTTTACCCATGCCACGTTATTTTGTGTACCACCACCTCCGTAAAATTGCCAGGCATCCCGGTTTAAAATACTATCCCGGTGTACTCTTCCCATGCGGATATTATCGCCTGAAATCCAGTTTACATCATTGGATATGGCATATACATATGGTGCCAGGTGTGCGGGGGTTTCTGTATTGCCTTTTCCAAAAGTTAAAAAAGCGGGAGCGCCAAAATTAGCACCAAAAAATGCAGGCGTATTTTCTGCCGGAATATTCGTCCACGTTTTTCCGTCATCCACTGATTTTATAATGCCTGCCACGCCGCCAAGTTTTGAATACCTGTTTATAAACCCTAAATTATCGGCATAAGAAGGATGAACATTTTCCCAGGGTTTATGCACCTTCATTTTTTTGTACAGCGTATCAAAGTGAACCTGCTTAGAAGGTACATTCCAGTCATAATCGTACAGGCAAACATACAATGCAGTATCAACCGCCACAATGCCGCACACATACCTCAGTAAAAGTTTGTTAACCGGTATTGTTGTCCGGAAATCGTAGCCATCAAAATCAGTTAATGTTTGCACCCTAAGGTTGGGCGGCGTGCCCGTTGCTTTTAATATATGAGCATACCAATACCTGCCACCAAAATTTTCGCCATCATCTTCCAAAGTATAAATGGCATCATCCATTCCCCATGTCCACCAATGCATATCAGAAGCGGTGCCTGGGTATTTAGCGGGTTCACTTGCCCATTCAAATTTTTGTATCAGCTTACTTTTGGGGTAGTTTATTTTCCGCTGTATTTTTTGTGGTGTTAGTTGCGAAAACCCATTGAGTGTACATAAAAAAGTAAGCAATACAAGCAATGAGAATATTATTTTTTTAGCCATACCGATTTAATTTTTATAA
>JAYWIB010000455.1:0-2533 GCA_043789265.1 Chitinophagaceae bacterium | reverse complement strand
CTATCAACGACAATGTAACTGATGGCAGCCAGCAGGTAAACTTTAAAGCAACTGCCGCAGGCTTTTCTGCAGGCACTGTGTGGGTGCTGGTAACAGATTTAAACAAGCCTGATTTGCAAATCCCAACAGCAACAGTTTCCGGCAATACACTCCAGGCGATGACGCTGTTTAATTACCAATTGAGTGTAAAAAATACAGGCTTTGCCACAGCAGGTACAGGTGTGGTGGTTAAAGGATATTTATCAGATGATGATGTAATTGATGATGGGGATACACTGGTTACCACAGATGTACTTACTGCCTCCATACCTGTTGGTCAGTCGGTGCAGGTGGTAAATGCAGCCGCTGTACCAAACCTGCCCGGCCAGCATAAATTAATTTTTAAAGTAAACCCCTCAGCCTCCGTAGCAGAACTGTTGCTCACCAACAATACATCGCTGCCCGTGGCAGTTACCATCAACCCGGATTATACAGCCACAGCCATCGTTTCCGCAGATTATTTTATAAGAGGCACTGCTGTTGCCATTACCGGAAAGGCCACCAAAAGTGATGCCACCGCAGCAGCCAATTCACCCGTGGAGGTCTATGTAATTACACAAGGTTTTAGAAGAACAATTGCTGCTAACACGGATGCGGCTGGTAATTACACTGCTTCGTTTGTTCCACTGGCCAATGAGGCCGGCCACTACATAGTTGGTGCTGGCTATCCCGGCACAAACGGCACCGCAGAGCAGGATGCTTTTGATATACTGGGTGTAAAAATTAACAATGGCCAGATACCGCAGTTTAAAATAATTATCAGTGATACTTTAAAAGGCGCATTGATGGTGCAGAACCTCAGCGGTAAAGACTTAACAGGATTTACACTCGCAAAAATAAATCTGCCCAATGGTGCATTTATGCGCTTTGATACCATTGGCACATTGGCTGGCAACAGTACTGCCACTATTGGCTATGCAGTCACCGGGTCTGCTTTGTCTGCAGGCACCGTATTTCTGGTAGCCAACCTGCAGGCGGTAAGCAAGCAGGGCAATATTCAACCGCTGGATGCATTTTATTATTGCCAGGCACCCAATGGATACCTCGAGGCAAATGTCAATACAATTGATGTGGCCTTCTCCCCTGCCGCCGGCGAAAAACTGATAGAAATAAAACTGACTAACAAAGGCATTGGCGCTACAGGTGATATAAAAATAAACCTGCCGCAGTTGAACTGGCTGAGCAGTGTAACGCCCGTTAATTTTTCTTCGCTGGCGCCGGGCGACAGTGTACAGGTGATTCTCAAATTCAGCGCATTATCCGAAGTGCCTTTTGACTTTGGCATCAATGGAAGTATTGGCGTAAGTACACAAAACGGAAACTCCTTTACCATTCCATTTACATTTAAAAAAGTATCTCAAACCACGGGCAGTATAAAAATAGTAGCCACCGATCAGTTTACTTATTATACAGACGCAGCGCCTAAAGTGGCAGGTGCACATGTGGTGGTAAAAAATTATTACACCAATCAAATTTATGCAGAAGGAAACACAGATGCCAACGGCATATTTGAAGCAGCCGGTTTACCCGAAGGCACTCATAAAATAATGGTGGAAAAGGAAAAGCATCTTCCTTACAGCAATACCATTACCATCAATCCGGGTAATACCGTGGAGCAAATTGCTTTCTTAAATTACCAGGCCATTACGTTTAGCTGGACGGTGGTGCCTACCGCCATTCAGGATGAATATGATATAACCCTCACCACCCAGTTTGAGACAAATGTACCGGTACCTGTGGTAACCATTGATATGCCTAAAACAATGCCGCAGCTTTCGGGCAACGAGCAATATGCATTCAATGCCATCCTTACCAATCATGGATTGATTACCGCAAAAGATGTAACGCTGAGTTTACCAACAGGAGATGCAGAGTATGAATTTATCACCAATTATGTACCGGCAGATTTAATGGCGCAGCAAAGTGTAGAAGTACCGGTAATAATGCGGAAACGCAGTGGTGGAGGCACTGTTGGCGGCAAGCCATCTTACGGAGCTATCTCTGAATTTCTTGGTATGCGGCCACCTGCTAACAGCACCCTTTCCGGCGGCTCTTCCAATTGCCAGGATTTTGCAGGCGTGGTGTATTGGTATAAATGTAATTTGTCGAGTGGCCTGTGGCAAAAGGGGGGCACACTGTTCAATTACTCAGGCCGTGTATGTTCAAGCGGCCCGGGTGGTGGCGGATTTCCTCCTATTTCTTTTGGTGATGGCAGTGGTGGTGGTGGCGGTGTTTATTATCCCATTTGTGCCGCCTGTCCATGCATTGGTTGTGGCCAGGGAGGAGGCACTACCCCCACGCCACCTGCAGCTACTGAAAAGAAAAGTTGTGTGGAATGCCTGAGCGAACTGGCACAGGCAGTGTTAGGCTGTTTTGGCGTAGACGTACCACCAGATGTATCCTGCTTTATAAAAACATTGATTGAAAATGGCGGGCCTAAATCATACACCATTTGCTTGATTGAGGAAACAGTAAAAGGTGCCATACAGGGTGC
>JAYWIB010000454.1:0-2534 GCA_043789265.1 Chitinophagaceae bacterium | reverse complement strand
CCACAGGCATTGCTTCCATGCAGGACATAAAAAAAGTAGGAAGGGTTGGTATTAAGGCGCTCATCTATTTTGAAGTGGTCACCAGCATTGCATTGATCATTGGCCTGGTTGTAATCAATGTTTTAAAACCTGGTGCAGGCATGAATGTGGATGCAGGCACACTTAATGTAAAAGACACCCAGACATTTATTGCAGAAGCAAAACAGCAGTCCGTTTCGGATTTTATTTTACACGTCATTCCAGATAACATCATCAGTGCCATTGCAAAAAACAGCCTGCTGCAGGTACTTTTCTTTTCAGTGCTGATGGGTTTTGCAATGACGAAACTTAAAGACAAAGCAGCACCCTTGTTAAAAGGCATTCAATCGCTGGAAGATGTATTGTTCATCATCATCCGCTGGATTATGAAGCTGGCTCCTGCAGGCGCTTTGGGCGCCATGGCATTCACCATTGGAAAATACGGGCTGCATTCATTGAGTTCACTCGGCGGACTGATGCTTTCATTTTATATCACCTGCATTTTATTTATTGCAGTGGTACTCGGCGGCATTTTAAAATTGAACGGCTTCAATATTTTTCGATTGCTCAGTCATATTAAAGAAGAGCTGCTGGTGGTGCTGGGCACCTCCTCATCAGAAGCAGCATTGCCCAGCCTTATCAATAAATTAGAAAAGGCTGGCTGCTCCGAATCCGTAACGGGTTTGGTGGTGCCAACAGGCTATTCGTTCAACCTGGATGGCACATCCATTTATTTAACAATGGCTGCAGTTTTTTTGGCGCAGGCCACCAATACCGCCATGGACATCTCACACCAAATTACTTTGCTGCTGGTACTGCTGCTTACATCAAAAGGTGCAGCCGGCGTCACGGGCAGTGGCTTCATTACGCTGGCAGCTACACTGCCTGCAGTGGGGCATATTCCCGTGGCTGCTATTGCATTAATTTTAGGCATTGATCGCTTTATGAGTGAAGGCAGGGCGCTTACCAATATTATAGGCAATGCAGTGGCAACGGTGGTAATTGCAAAATGGGAAAATGAGATTAATATGGATGTGGCTAAGAAAACCATTGGATGATTAATTTAAAAAATAATTTTAAGCTTTTTGAACAAGCATTTTTTCATCTATCAGCATCGTTGTGTCACTCACTTTTACCGTATACCATTGTTTAGCTTTTATTATACATGCTTACTAATTTTTTAAATTTCTCTTTTATTAATAGTTCGGTAATATTTTAAGCGGCCAATGCACCTATATCCAGGCATTGGTCATAAAGTTGTTTTATTTTTTTGCAATTCATGTCTAAAGCTAAGTTTGAAAATATTCTTTCCGTTATTATTTTGTTGTAATACATCAGTTTAATGTTTCTCATAGAGAAGGCCTCCCTTTTTTTCTTCGGCAGCGAGAGCCATAAAGCAGCTTTAGCGACAGACACCGCACTTAATGCCATATTAAAATGAAAATATAATTTGTTTTCACTTCTTGCCTGGCACTCTTCAAGTCCACAATGTTGCTTAGCATCTCTAATTAGAAATTCTATCTGAAACCTGAGCCGATAATACTTCAATATCAATTCCGGTTTTAGTAGCGTGTCGGTGCAAACAAAAATTTCATACCGCTTTGTTTTTTTGTCTTGCAGGTATACTATCCTTACCAATTGTTTTAATGCCATACAATATACTATTGCACTGTAATAAACCGCATCATCATCCTCAGCAAATCTTTTTATACGGCGTTTGTCAATATTGCTGCAATCTACTTTGCTATCGTAAGCCCTTGGTCTGCCCCGCCCGTTTTTCCTAACACCACTATATGGATATCTTAAGTTGGCATCAGGACGCATCTTCGTAATGACATGCAAGCCTTCTTTTAACAATGGAACAATGAAATCATGCTTCATAAAATAACCATCTGCCGCCAGGTATTTTACCATTGGTGTTAATGTGGGCAGCTGCTGTGTTATAATACTAACATAATGACTTACCAGATTTTGCTTTTTCGCTTTCAATATTTCTTTAGAAGGCGTTTGAACAGCTTCCAGTGACATGGCTGTTCCAGCTGTTACATCTATTATGGACAGGCAACTGATCTCTAATCCTTTTAATGTACATTGATCTTTTCCGCTCCACCATCTGCCTAAGCCGGGTGTATGTTTACCACTCTTAGGAATATAGGATGGGTCAAAGGCTGCAATTAATTCTTTCCCACAACTTTTTTTAATCAGTGCGGCATTGAAACAAGAAAAATCAAAGAGCTTTTCAAAATGAAGACGTATGCTTTTTTCAGAATAATTTCCCAACCGGCCAAGGTTAAGCATCGTGTAACGTACAGGTAATGCAAGCCATAGTTCAAAAACTGTGGATAAGAATTTAAACCTGGGTTTGTTGATATCTGACAACTTTTGTAGACTTGCATTTACAAGACCACTAATCTTGGTAAAGGCATTAGAATTTGGGTTTAGCATACAAATATCTAATGCCCTTTTTATTTTTTGCCTAACTTAGTTTTCCACTTTTCCACATTTTAAAAGTTACC